>CALIQO010000607.1 GCA_938044055.1 uncultured Saprospiraceae bacterium | reverse complement strand
GTCTTCTTTCTGAGAAGTGCTCCTCCAATGAAAAAATACCATCCTCTTTCTTTAAAGTATATATGCTACCTGCATTTTTAGTTGTGAAAACAATGTGGTGGTGGGTGTCGTCAATTATTATCATTTTGCTATCTCGGAATCTGTCTCCTCTAGGATTAGGTAGATGTATGGATGTGATTTTATCTCCAACTCGATCATAGATCAATAAATCTTCTGAGGTAAGAATGTAGAAATGAGCATCATCTATGGACATACGTGGTTTACCATCATCTAAAAGAATGTCTAAGTTTATCACTTCTGCTATGCTCGAACCTTCTACAATGGATATGGACAATTTATTCTGTTTCCTACTTAAGGCATATAAGATATTATCTTCTGTAGCTTCTAGATCATAGATTTCTTGATTATCTTTTAAATCTATAGAGCTAGCTTCTAAGCTATTGTAAGGCATATTGATTAGCATATTTCCGTCCTCAGATAAAAAGTATTTATCTCCAGAATTATTTTCTCTAATCTTGATTATTTCTTGATTAAAGAGATCTTTCCCAGTAAGATTGTTGGCATGAATGAGTTCATCACCATCAAATCTATATAACGATGAAGGACCGCTTACCCATTGATATCCTGCTTGATCTTGATAGAGGTATTCTATGCGGATTCGATCTGCAAAAGGCAAAGGAGTAACTTGATATTGATGTTCTTCTTGTGCTATTGCCAAGAAAGTACAGATGAAAAAATATACTGTACATATATATCTATTGAGGTGCATCAGGGGTTTATTGCAATAAATATTACGGTATGCACTACCTTTTTAATAGTGTCCATACAATATTAACTATATGATTCTTATAAAAGAAAGAAAACCTACATGAATATGTAGGACATTAATATATAATAGATGCTATCTTTGTTACAACATCAGAGATTTACTGTGATGTCAATTCTCAATTCGAGGTCCTTACCATGAACCCCTGGTATGGACCTTTTTTAATTTCAGCCCTATTCCAAGGGAATAATCGCTAAGTCAGAAGGAAGTACTTATTCAATACAAGGGAAAAATCGACAATTCACAAGGAATAATGGTTTAAATCTAAACCACCTATGCCCCACATCTTTGCATCATCAATTAATTACAAACAACAAATAAAATTTATAATCATGCAAAGATTTAATGTTCCGACTAGAGAAGATGTAAATGAGAATAACCAGAAAACTTTCGATGCTTTAAAAGGTAAGCTAGGATTCGTACCTAACCTTTATGCATATTATGCCAAACATGATAATGCCCTCAATGACTTTCTAGCATTTTCATCCAGAAGATCAACACTTAGCAATAAAGAACAAGAGGTTGTGAACCTTGCAGTAAGCCAGTACAATGGTTGTACTTACTGTCAGTCAGCGCATACCGCAATTGCAGGGATGAATGGTTTTACCAGCGATCAGATTCTAGAATTGAGAAAGGGAGAAGCAAGTTTTGATGATAAACTTGATGCATTGGCTAAGTTTTCTGTAGCCATAGTTGCTGGAAAAGGCCATGTGTCTAATGAAGACAAAGAAGCATTTTTCTCTGCAGGTTATACAGAATCTGATTTAGTAGATCTTGTACTTACGATCGGTGCTAAAACCATCAGCAATTTTATACACAACATAGCTGACTTCGCTATAGATTTTCCATTAGCTCCTTCACTGGAACTACAGGACGCTTAATCCAAATTGATAATCATAAAACTTTTCTAATCATGAAATATATATTAAAAATAACAACATTATTTATACTCCTAGGCGTATTGGTTTCAAGTTGCTCATCAGATGATGTTGCAGGAACGGCGACAATAGACCTTAATGTTCTTGGACTAGAAGATTTAGGAGATGATTTTCTCTACGAGGGGTGGATCATTGTTAATGGAGCTCCCGTTTCTACAGGTACATTTGAAGTGGGTGAAAATGGTGATTTATCTAGAACTGTTTTCGCAATCAATGAGGACGACCTAGAAGCAGCATCTTCCTTTGTGTTGACGATAGAGCCTAGTCCAGATCCGACACCTGAGCCCAGTGCTGTTCATATTCTAGCTGGTGACTTCAACGGAAATGCTGCAGATTTAGAAGTAGGACATAGTGCGGCAATAGGAGAAGATTTTCTCAATGCTACTGGAGGTTATATTTTAGCAACTCCTACAGATGGAGGAAATGACACCAACGAAAACAGTGGAGTGTGGTGGTTAGACCCATCACAAGGACCAGGTCCAGGACTAGATCTTCCATTGCTTCCTGAGGGTTGGATCTATGAAGGATGGGCAGTTGTAGATGGTACACCTTTATCTACTGGTAGATTTACTTCAGGATCGGGTAATGATGATTTCAATGGTTTCAGTGGAGACCAAGCCGGCCCACCATTTCCAGGAGAAGACTTATTGACAAATGCGCCTGAAGGTGTAAGTTTTCCAGTAGATCTTGCTGGACAGACTGTAGTTATATCTGTAGAGCCTGTGCCAGACAATAGTCCTGCACCTTTTACCTTGAAGCCTTTGGTCTCGCCTGTTAATCCAGCTGCTGTAGATCACTTCTTCTATGAAATGAGTAACAATGCAGCCAACACCAATCCTACAGGATCCATCAATAGAAAGTTATAAAAGGATTGTTTCAGGTTATTACTTTTTAAAAAATGAAATTAAGGGAATGTCAAAAGTGATGTTCCCTTTATTTATTTAGAACAACTGTTTATAAATAGATAGGTAAGAGCCATAGGGCTTGTTTCTAATTGAGATTGATTTATTCTAGAAGATAGCGCAGCGATTACGTCTTGATTAGATTCTAGAAACTTATGAAAGATTCTAGATGTCTTGACATACCGTTCAACTTCATGGTTCTCTAATGGTTTAGGGGCACCACATTTGGCAAGAACTTTTTTCATTTCTGAAATTTGCCAGTGTGTATAGAGCTTCGGAAATCTCATAGATAAGTAATGGAAGATCATGATCTTATTGCTATGAAAATGGTCCAATTCCAGTGGATGCGTTTCTTTAAGCTGATCTAGCAATAGGTCACAATGGTACTCATATCTGCCTATCCTTCCAGCTAAATCTCTATGATCACTATACAGATCTTCGTACATCCCTCTCACCATGTCTTCATTGATCTGGATAAATTGTTTCATGCGATTTATTCCAGGAATAAAGCTAAGAGACCACTTATCAGTGCCGATTGCCATCGATTTATCAAACATTGTAAGGAAATCCATAGCATTTAAATCCCAGTTCTTCTGAAACGTTTCTTGAGCCTCCCATGGAAAAAACAAGGTGTTATCCATCTGATCCATCACCGAACTGAATACCGCCACCTCATTGTCAAAAAGTTTCTTGTTAAACATACATCTCGATTATAGATCAACATGGGCTCCGAGAACCTGCGGACCTATGTGGTTGAATAACAAATATAAAATCGCTATGTATGATAATATCACAAAGACCTGAGAAATCCATTTTTCCATTTGCTTATTCAGAACAACCTTAATCAAGCAGAACAGTTCCCATAAAATACATAGACCTATGGCGATTAATGGAATAAGCTTATAGCGTATATCTGATTGAAAAGTCAGCAAAAGATAAAGTATAATGCACAATGCGACAACAACGTTGCTCGGGTATTGAATTTTAGATTTATTCATATTAATCTACCCAATCAGCTATAAATAGATTGGTAGAACGTGTACCACCATTGTTTCGATTACTCGCAAAAATAAGTCTCTTTCCATCGTATGAAAACATAGGAAATGAATCGAATGTCTTATCGAAAGTGATTTGTTCCAATCCAGAACCATCCATGTTAATCATAAATAAGTTGAAAGGAAATCCTCGAGTGCTGTTGTGATTACTCGCAAAAATAACTTTCTCCCCCGATGGGTGGAAGAATGGAGCCCAGTTAGCATTGCCTAGATCTGTTATTTTTTTCAGTTCGCTACCATCCACATTACAGACATATAATTCCATGTCAGTAGGTTTTACCAGTCCTTCTGCGAGTAAATCTTTATATTCCTTAATTTCTTCATCAGTCTGAGGTCTGGAGGCTCTGAAGATGAGTTTGGTGCCATCAGGGGAGAAGAAAGCTCCACCATCATAACCTAGACCATCGGTTACTTGCTCGACATTACTGCCGTCGATATCCATAGTGTATAGTTCCAAGTCTCCTGTCCTCAAGGAAGTAAATACTATCTTATCTCCTTGTGGTGACAAGGTTGCTTCTGCATCGTATCCTGGATCGTCTGTTAATTGCTTAAGAATATTTCCTTCCAAGTCAGCGGTAAATATGTCAAAATCTTCATAGATAGGCCATACATATTTTCCATCAGCCCTTCTTTCTGGTTCTGGAGGACAAGCATCATCACCTAGATGGGTAGAGGCATATATTATGGATTGATTACCTGGCATGAAGTAACTGCACGTTGTTCTTCCCTTACCGGTACTTAGCAATGGTGGTACTGTTCCTTCTGCAGGAGGATTATCTGGATCCATAAAGTAAATCTGGTCGCAGGCAGCTCCCCATGCATCATTTCTTGCTTGGAAAACGAGTAAATCGTCATCAAAACTCCAGTATGCTTCTGCATTGTCTCCCCCGAAAGTGAGTTGGCGTACATTCCTGAGATGTTTTTCTTCTGGAAACTTTAAGGTATCGCTGTTTTCATCATATACATTTTCTTGTGTATTAGATGTATCACTTCCTGCTTCTTCTGAACCTTGCTTGCAGGAGAAACATATAAGAGCTATTAAAATAGATAAATTGATATATCGCATTATATCTTGTTTTTTAAAGTGCTAATGGATTAACTTGCGGTGCCAAAAGTAAAAAGCCTTATGAAGAATATTGTAAGAGATGTGTCATTATTATCGTTGGTTATAGGATTAAGTTTCTCCTCTTGTAGTGAACCTGCCGATGTAGTTGATAAAACTCAAGTAATAAATGTACTGAAACAAGACGTAAAGATTCTTGCTGCTGATGATATGGAAGGTAGAGAAACTGGAACCCCTGGAGAAAAAAAGGCTGCTGACTATATTGTGAAAAGATTCCAAGAAATCGGTGTCGGGTCCTTAGGAACAGACGGATACTTGCAAGGGTATGATAAAAGGATCAAAGCCAATCCACATGCGGAAGAGGAAAGCCCAGATGATACCGTAATTACAGGTTATAATGTGATAGGTTATATAGACAATAAATCAGAATACTATGTGGTAGTAGGGGCACACTACGACCACCTAGGATATGGAGAGGCTGGTTCACTTCATACAGGAGAAAAAGCCATACACAATGGCGCCGATGATAACGCCAGTGGCATTGCTAATATGCTTTACATAGCAGAAAGACTCTTGGATAATAACATAGATGAAAAACACAATTATGTTTTTATCGCTTTCAGTGGTGAAGAAAAAGGATTGTGGGGATCTAACTACTTCGCTAAGAATGCAACATATGATCTAAGTAAAACCAGTTTCATGATTAATATGGATATGGTAGGAAGATTGAATGAAGAAAGAAAAATAGCTATAAATGGGGTAGGGACGAATCCCCGTTTTGATGCCTTGATTGATTCTACGAATACATATGAGTTTGCAGTAGTGAAATCTTTATCTGGAGTCGGGCCTTCTGACCACACCTCCTTCTACTTACAAGATTTACCTGTACTACAATTTTTCACAGGGCAGCATGAAGATTACCACAAGCCATCTGACGACCTGGAATTGCTCAACTATGAGGGAATGCTAGATATAGGAAATTTCATTTATGATTTTGTGCTGGCATTAGATGACAAGGATAAAATTGAATTTACCAAGACAGTTGATGAATCTACCGAGACGCCCAGATTCACAGTTACCTTGGGTGTTATCCCAGATTATCTCTACGATGGCAAGGGTATGCGTATAGATGGAGTAAGCGAAGGAAGACCAGCTTTTAACGCAGGCCTCTTAAAAGGAGATGTTGTATCCTCCTTAGGAGGGGTAGAAGTAGTAGACATGATGTCTTATATGAAGCAGCTTGCAACTTATAAGGAGGGTGATAAAGCAACTGTTAAAGTGTTGAGAGATGAGGAAGAAGTTGAAGTTGAAGTTGAATTCTAGCGCATATGTAGTGGTGAGGACAAGAAGGAGGTATACGATAGCAACTGAAAGACCCGTTTATACATTGAAGTTGTATAATTACTTAATTAGTATTTAACCATAGCTACAAGGAGGTTTTATTATTGAGCCTATTTATATTCATCTTCAGAAAACGATTTTTTATTGGCAACTATAAAATATAACTATGAATAAAATTTGGATTTTGTTAGCACTATTTACCATAGGCGGATTGATGGCTTGTTCTGATGATGATTCTATGGAAATGGAGATGGAGGAAGAGGATGATTGTGCCGACACAAACTTCACTTATACCAATGATGTGAAGCAGATCTTAGAATCTTCTTGTGCACTATCTGGATGCCACAATGGACAGACCAGTTTGCCAGATTATACCAATTATGCAG
>CALIQO010000606.1 GCA_938044055.1 uncultured Saprospiraceae bacterium | reverse complement strand
AATCGCTTCTATGAACACTTCAGGGTTGTATTGTTCCGTCATTGTTCCTGTATAGATAATGGTAAATCCGTTTTCATCAGATGATAAATCTAGCTGTTTAAAATCTTCAGGATCATAACCATTTGGTATTATTTTAATGTTTTCATTCATGGTCTTTTTACGGAACAAGTTCCTTAAACCCTTGCTTACAGTTGTTATGTGGTCTGCTTTATCAAGCACTTGCTTTTCAAGAGACAAATTTTTTCTATGACTTAAAAACGAATGATTTAGAAGTGGATAGTAGTAAATATCTGTCCACGGATCTCTTAAGTCGGAAATCCAGTTAATATCGAATTTTTGTTTAAGCTTTAACCCAATGAGTTGGGTTGAGTGAGGGGGGCTTGTTGTAATTAGAGTCTTTATTTTCTTATCCTTAATTATTTCTTTTGCTTTTTTAAGTGCATATCGATTCCACCCTATTCTAGGGTCTGGAATGAAAAGATTACTTCTAACGAAAGAGATAAATTTTTGTTTTATTGACTGTCTTTCTGATGAGGAGAATCCTGCAGAAGGAATACTGTTTTTACCAAATAACTTAGCATAGATGCGATTGGGTTCAAAAGAATTGGTTTTATATACTGATACTTCAGGGGAAATATCTTGTTCTAGTGAAGGATCAATGCTTGTGTAGCTTGATTTTTTTTCATCTACTGTTATAACGTGACAACTTACGCCAAGACGTGAAAGGTATTTGGTTAACTTAACCCATCGTTGTACACCTGCTCCTCCACTTGGTGGCCAGTAGTAACTTATAATTAAAACGTGCTTATTCTTTAGTGACAATACTACGTACTAGTTTATAGTTAGATTTTGTAAACGGACATTTCGCCTTTCCTTCTTCGTTAAATGTAAGTCTTTCTCCATGCTCACTCATCCAGCCAATCTGTCTTCCTGGGTTTCCTACTATTAGTGCATAATCGGGAACATCCTTTGTTACTACAGTTCCTGCGCCTATAAAAGCATATTTCCCAATGGTAATTCCACAGACAATAGTTGCATTAGCTCCTATTGAAACACCCGTTTTGATATGTGTAGGCGCATATTCAGATTTCCTGTTAACACCACTTCTAGGGTTTATTACATTGGTAAAAACCATTGACGGGCCTAGGAAGACATTGTCTTCACAAGTTACTCCTGTATAGACAGAAATGTTGTTTTGAATTTTAACATTATTACCTAAACTAACCTCGGGAGAAACTACAACATTTTGTCCAATGTTGCATTTTTCTCCAATAAAGCAATTTTTCATTATATGTGAAAAATGCCAAATTTTAGTTCCTGAACCTATTTCGCATGGTTCATCTATAACAGCTGTAGCATGTGAAAAATAGTCTTGCATTATTGAAAGTATTCTTGGGTCTTTTTAATAATGTATTCCTGTTGATCGCTTGTCATTTCAGTATGTATAGGAAGAGAAATTACTTCATTACACAACTGTTCTGTGGTAGTTAAATTGAAATTGTCTGGCACGTATTTCTTAAACGCCAATTGATTGTACAAAGGAATAGGGTAATATATCATTGATGGAATTCCATTATCTGATAGATGTTTTTTTAATTCATCTCTGCTCTTACCTTTTACTTTTAGTGTATATTGATGAAATACATGATTTGAAAATGAAGCTCTAAAAGGAATCTCTAATCCTTCAATGTTTTTGAATGCTTCGTCATAAGTTTTTGCAACTAGATTTCTTGCGTTTGCGTAAGCGTCAAGGTGCTTTAACTTAACTTCCAAGATTGCTGCCTGTATAGAGTCTAACCTAGAATTACAACCTATAATATCGTGAACATATTTTTTCTTCTGCCCATGATTGGCAATCATATGAATCTTCTGTCCTAGTTCTTCATTGTTGGTACATATAGCTCCTCCATCTCCATATGCTCCTAAGTTTTTAGAAGGGTAAAAAGATGTGCATCCTATATGTCCTATGGTGCCAGATTTCTGAGTTCTTCTATTCTGAAAAGAAAAATCAGACCCAATAGCTTGCGCGTTGTCTTCTATAACATAAAACCCATGTTCTTGTGATAGAGACATGATGCCTTCCATTTCTGAACATTGTCCATAAAGATGTACAGGAACAACTACTTTAATATCAGGGGTAAGGTTATTCTCAACGATTTTTTTTGTTAAATTGAAAGTGTCAGGACACACATCAACCATAACCGGAGTCAAGCCTAGCAAGGCAATTACTTCTGCAGTAGCAACATAGGTAAATGCAGGGACCATAACTTTATCGCCTGGGTTCAGGTCAAGGGCCATTAAGGCAATCTGTAATGCATCTGTCCCATTGGCACAAGGAATTACATGTTTTACATCTAAATATTTTTCTAAAGATGCTTTAAATGATTTAACGCTCGGGCCATTTATAAAAGCACAAGAATCTATAACTTCTTGGATACCCTGATCAACTTCTTCTTTAATTTTTAGATACTGAGATTTTACATCAACCATCTGAATTTTAGGAGGTGTCATAAGTACATTTTTTTATAATATTCTTTATATGTTCCAGAAGTAACATTATGCAACCACTCTTTATTTTCTAAATACCAATCTATGGTTTCTGAGAGTCCTTGCTCAAATGTATAATTAGGTGTCCAACCCAATTCTTTTTCTATTTTAGAAGCATCTATGGCATAACGTAAATCATGCCCAGCTCTATCCGTTACAAAGGTTATTAATTTTCTAGACGTGCCTATTTCTTTTTCTAGTTTCTTATCCATTAAATCACATAGTAAGTGTACAAGTTCTAGGTTGGTCCATTCATTGTGTCCACCGATGTTATAAGTCTCTCCTTTTTTTCCACTGGAAAGAATAACATCAATCGCTTTAGCATGATCTGTCACATGCAACCAATCTCTTACATTTTCACCTGACCCATATACAGGCAAAGGTTTATTGTTAAGAATGTTGTTGATCATGAGAGGAATCAGTTTTTCTGGGAAGTGATTAGGACCATAGTTGTTGCTGCAGTTAGATATAACTATAGGCATTCCATAAGTATGGTACCATGCTCTTACTAGGTGATCAGAACCTGCTTTAGATGCGGAATATGGACTGCGTGGATCATAGGCAGTATCTTCAGTAAACATTTCATTTCCTAAAGCCAGGGA
>CALIQO010000605.1 GCA_938044055.1 uncultured Saprospiraceae bacterium | reverse complement strand
TGTGGGATCATCAGAGACACCCATGGACCGTTCGTTCTGGCGGAAAAGGTTCCGGAATATATAAGTCTACAGACGGAGGAGACAATTGGGAGAAACTAGAAAAAGGATTGCCTAAACTGATGGGTAAAATAGGTGTAGATGTATCGAGGGCAGACAGTGAAGTATTGTTTGCTGTAGTCGAAGCCAAGGACAAAGGCGGTGTTTATCGATCGGACAATGCTGGTAAATCTTGGAGCCAAGTTTCTAAAGATCGAATAACCCAGACTCGATCATGGTACTATATGGAAATATACACTGACCCTAACAATGTTGATGTTGTCTATGTAATGAATGCGCCTTTCTTAAAATCAATTGATGGAGGTAAAACTTTCAGACCTATTCCAGTTCCTCATGGTGATCAACATGATCTCTGGATAAATCCTATGGATTCAAAAGTAATGATCAATGCGAATGATGGCGGCTCCAATGTTTCATTTGACGGAGGAAGATCCTGGTCTCAACAATCTAATCAAGTTACAGCACAATTCTATAGAGTCATTGCAGACAATCAATTTCCATACAGAGTATATGGAGGTCAACAAGATAATTCGACCGTTTCGATTGCCAGCAGAACCAATGGTAGAGCCATAGGACAGAAAGACTGGCATGCAGTGGCAGGAGGTGAAAGTGCATTTATAACATTTGATAACTTTAATGAGCCATCTATGATATATGGTGGTTCATATCAAGGCAACATATCTTCATTCAATACTAAGAGTAAGATCACAAAGGATATTATGTCTTATCCTATGATGGGTCTAGGTACAGAACCTAGTGAGATGAAGTATAGGTTTAACTGGAATGCACCTATAGTAGCATCTAGGAATAGACCTGGTATAATATACCATGGAGGAAACGTCGTTTTTAAGTCTGATGACAATGGCATAAACTGGGAAGTTATCAGTGAAGATCTTACCAGAAACGATAAGGAAAAACAAGGCCCAGGAGGGATTCCTATTACCAATGAGGCTGCTGGTGGAGAAAATTATAATACCATTTCTTACATGGCCGTCTCTGATCATGAAATAGGTGTGTTATATGTAGGCACAGACGATGGTAGGTTGCATATTACAAAAAGTGATGGAGACACCTGGGAAGAAATCACTCCTCCTAATATCGGGGAATCATTGATTAATTCAATCGAAGTATCACAGCATGATGCTGGCACTGCATGGGTTGTTGTAACCAAGTATAAATGGAACGACAATAAACCCTATTTATTCGAAACGACCGATTATGGGAAGACTTGGACTGCTTATAATAAAGGATTTAATAAGGATTATTTTGTAAGAGTTGTGAGAGAAGATCCACTTGTCAAGGGATTATTGTACGCTGGCACAGAGAATGGCTTATTCGTATCGAGAAGTAAATCGGAAGGGTGGCATCCTATGCAATTAAATCTTCCTGTGTGCCCGATCAATGATTTATATATACAAGACAATGATCTTATTGTTGCTACTTCAGGGCGGGCATTCTGGATATTGGATGATCTTACTGTATTGCAAGAATCTGCTTCTGGATATGATGAAAATAAAGCAGTTGTTTTCCGTCCTAAGCCTACAGTTAAGTATGGAATTAATGGAGGGAGGTCTGCTCCTTCTACTGCGGGACAGAATCCACTGCCAGGAGTAATAATAGATTATCACCTACCGGAGGATAGTTTAGAGATTGAATTGATTATCAGAGATGATTCAGGAATTGCAATCAGATCTTATAGTTCTGAAAAAGATTCTAAAGCTCCAGAAAAAAGATTGCTGCCCACGCATAAAGGCGTAAATCGTATTAACTGGAACTTGCGCACAGAGCAGTTGCCTAAAATTAAAGGACTGCGATTACTGACCTCTTTAAATGGTCATTCTGTTCCTCCTGGACTATACACTGCAACGCTGAAGGTAGATGGCGATTCTTCAAAAGCCAATATTGTGGTACTGCCTTATCCACATATCGAAGCAGATGGCCGAGATTATGATGCGCAGTATACCTTGCTTAATAATGTGCGCGATGTATTTTCTGATATTCACAATCAAGTCAACTATAGCAACGAGGTTGTTTCACAACTTAAACTTCAATCTAAATTCTTGAAGAAAGATTCTACTTATAGTGATCTCACAGAATTGAGCGATAGTATTATAGGAGATATAGAGAAATGGAAATCTGAATTGATACAACCTAAGCAGAAAACATTCCAAGACATAATTAATTTCCCTAATCAGCTTAACGCTGAACTGGCCAATCTGTCTCAGCGAGTAGATGGACTCGATCCTATTGTTACACAAGGAGCTAAAGACAGATATAGCGATCTAAGTAAGGCTTGGGATGGATTAAAAAGTGTTCTTATTAAAATCTATAATGGGCCGCTTCAAGCTTACCAGGATAAGTATCTAGAAATGAAAGTGCCTATAATCCACAAGCGGACGGAATAGGTATTTATAAAAAGAAAAAGGCTAGCATATATGCTAGCCTTTTTAAATGCTTTTTTATTCTTTAGCTCGGATGTATACTGAGCCATATTCTGATTTTATTTTCATTTCCGGACCTCCACCATTACTAGATGCATAAGTCCAGCTATCTGTATAAACCTTATATGCGTCGCCTTCTTTTTCTTTTTTAACTTCAGGCTTCACATCCTTAACCGTTAAATCGATGTCTGAGTAGATATCACCCCAGTTGGTCTTCATCTTAAAATCAAGTTTAGAATCAGTAGGAAGCGTTATGTCAATTTCTCCACTATAGTTACTGAATGACATAGAGTGATCTGCTACCACTTGATCGAAGACAATACCTATCTCACCTGCATAAGTGCTGGCGCTGACAGAGCCATTTATGTTATCAGCATAAATACTTCCTGTATAAGATTCTAAAGAAAGCTCTCCAGTTATACCTTCTATTGTAATATCTCCGCCCATGTAATTCTGAGCTTCTACTTCGAAATTCCTAGGAATTGTAATGATTACCTTAATACTTTTAATAAGGCTGGATCTCTTAATCTTGACATAGTTGTCCTTTTCAGTAATGCTGAGGCTGAGGTTCGTCGATCCTATTTTTTTAAGTCCTTTTTTATTCTTTCCTCGTTTGTCATGGCCATGGCCGTGGTCATGGTCATCGTCATCATTTTCACCTATGTTTTCCATATACTCTACTAAGACATCTTGTCTGTCTCCGCCTTTAATCACGATATCTCCACTTTTTATATAGACCTCTAACTTACCTGGTTGTCCAGGAGAAGATAATGGGATTTCAAGAGAATTGGCTTGCGCACTTAGTATAAGACTGCAGAATAATAGAATGGTTGTTGTTATATATTTCATAATTGTGATATTGATCTTGATTAATTTTTTTCTTTTACAATTGCATCTCCATTGAAGGTTTCAATCGTAATCTTAGGTCCTCCTTTTCCGATGACATAAAGGTCTTCTTTACCTATGGAAATTTTAAAGCCATCGTCTGAATCATTCTTTTTTATCTCTGGTTTAGATGAACGGATGTCATCAAAATTGGTGTATAGATCACCATTAAATGAACTGAACGCAATCTCTGCATGTAACTCATCAGGCATATTAAGAGTAACCTCTCCATTAAGTGAATGGATATACATTTCTTTTTCCGGATTAGAAGTGAAGTCAACATCGATATCGCCATTAAGTGCGTGTGCATAGATCAGTTGCGAAACCTGAGACAGGTTGATGCTTCTGTTTAGATTGTTGACACTTAATTCTCCAGTAATGTTTTTAACATCAATTTCTCCATCATTAAGAGTGCTTAGGTTCAAGTGTGTGTGTTTAGGCACACGCAATAGGATGTCATAATGGAATGATCCGATTTTAATACTGCAATCATTATTTTTCCATTGTTGATTGATAGAGTGATCTTGTGCATTGATGGTTACTTGATGATCTGGTAGTTGAACATAGACATACAGGCCATCTTCATATTCTTCTCTGACTAGCTTAACATCCTCTTTAGATTCTACATTCATCAATTCTACAGAAATATCGGCACGGTCTTCTCCTATGACGTGGATATATCCATTGATATTAGATACGGTCGTATAAGGGAGATCGGTGTGCGTAAACTTCTCTGATTGCGCAGCGAGAAGTGTTGTGCTCAAGGCAAAAAGTAATAAGTTGAAAAGTTTCATGATAAATTAATATTTGGTGGTGATTATATAGTGTGTAAATTTTTCTCTAAATCTTCTCTTATCTCCTCAGGAATCTCCTTACTCATCAGTTCTTTATAGGTATCGATACTTATCTTTTCACCGATAATCTTTAAAGCTTCAGACAGGTGTTGTAACACCAAGGGTGAACTCTGAGATGAGATGGACTTAATCATTTCTTGCCGTACATCCTCGTTGTCTGCATATCTGATTAATTCATCTATAGCCGTCATTCTTACATGATCGCTTCTGTCATTGTTTAGACTTAAAAGTAATATCCTTATTGCTGCATCTTCTGATGTAACTTTAGTATTCAATTCATTGATGGCTGTCATTCTAGATCCAGTAGAGCCTTCGCTCATCACAGAAGTAAATGCTGCAGACTGATTCTCTTCGGTGCTGACTACATTAATTCCACCCTGGGTAGGATTAACCGTACCGATCATGTATCCTAGTGCAACAAAGAGAGCAGGGAATGCCCATTTTATTGGAAGCGGAATTAAACTCAACCAACTAGACTTTTTATCAGAATCAGAATTGCGATTATGCAATTGATTGTATACGGCTTGATCATTAAACTGAGCACTGGAAGCATGGTCTTCTATATCTTCTGAAAAAAGATTGAATGCCTCTAGTTCTTCTAAGTCTACTTTTCCTTCAACAACCATTTGTTCTAGGAGCTGGCTGTCTTTTTCATCTAGCATTCCGTTATTAAATAGCTGAATTAATTCTTCTTTAGTTCTCATGATTTCTTATTGAATATTGAGTGAAGGTCTGTACAACCCTTGTAGTTCTTTAATGGCTCTAAAAACCTTAGACTTAACGGTAGATTCATTCATATTCATGATTTCTGCTACCTCTCTAAACTTCTTGTTTTCAATTTTCACAAGAGTCAATATATTTCTTTTCTCTTCTGACAATTTGCTTAAAGCGACGCTCAATTGTTGCATGCGTTCTGATTTCAGAATAGAATCATCTGCAGATGAGTAATCTGAGATTACGTTAGCACCTTCATCTATATCTTGTGAATTGTGTTTTTTCATCTTTTTAATTTCATCAATCATCTGATTTCTTGCAATTTGAAATAACCATGATTTAAAACTGCCTTTCCCAGAATAATTCTTATTGTACTTAATAACCCTTATAAAAGTATTCTGCACTA
>CALIQO010000604.1 GCA_938044055.1 uncultured Saprospiraceae bacterium | reverse complement strand
CTCTGTCGTAATCGTGTTGCTCTGATTACCAGCACGATCCATAAGATATATATCAAATGTTAACTCATTAGTAGGGTAGAGGTCTGGGCTCTCGCAAGGAGGTATATTATCTGGAAAAACACAACACGTATTAAATAGATTTATTCTAATCGTTCCAGAAATTCCATTCCCTGTTCCTTCTTCTGGTATAAATGGTGTTCTGAATCTATCGTACACTTGTCCAGTCCGAGAATCTATCAAGAAAAGATTTCTTTCATTGTCAGAAGATCCTACGTCTCCATCTCCATCGGTAAAAGTTATGGTCAAGGTGACAGAATCATTATTAAGAGAGCCTTGATTCATTCTTGATTTAGAAAATGCCTCAAAACTAATTTCAGGCGTATCAGAATAATCTGGCGCACTCTGACAGGCAACCACGATCAACAGGACAAATAAAATGAAGGATGTATATAGATTCCTTGCCATACTATGAATATAATGCAGAAGTGAGAAATATGTTGCTTATAATGAGAATATCTACAGAAAAAGTCTTCTTTAATAGGATCTATGTATGACATTGGATGGGGAAATGTATAAAGTAACTATTAATCATTTCCAACAATAGTGGAGAAATAGGGATTATTCTACCTTTGTATTAAGTAAGTATGTTGATGGGAGAAGCTGATAAGATAAAGCAAGTGATAAGGAGTGGGAATTTCCACTTCGACGAAATTGCGCAGAAGGTTTTTCAATTGCAATACGCAAGCTGTCAAGTATACAAGGAGTATGTTGATAGTTTAGGAAGATCACCGAACCATATCTCTAGTTTGCTGGATATTCCATACCTTCCTATATCTGCATTCAAGCATCATAGAATAACCACTGGGAGATGGGAGCCAGAAGCGATATTTACCTCATCCACGACAACAGGAAACACTCCATCTCAGCATTATTTAAAGGATAAATCTTTCTACCTGGACAGTTGTTTGTCTTCTTTTTTAACTCACTTTCCGGAATTAAAAGGATCTGCATTGATGGCATTATTGCCTTCCTATTTAGAGCGATCAGGTTCTTCTCTTGTAGCAATGGCCGATCATCTTATTAAATACTCGGAAGAACCTTTATCTGGGTTTTTCTTAGATGATTTTAAAGCGTTGTTGTCTCACATAGAAAAAGCCAATTCTAGAAATACCCCAGTTATTCTCCTAGGGGTTAGTTTCGCACTGCTTGATCTCGCTGAAGTTTATAAAATAGAAGGTGTCGAAATAACTGTGATTGAAACGGGAGGGATGAAAGGAAGGCACAAGGAAATCAGTAGAGATGAATTGCACACCAGGCTTAAAGCAGCTTTTAGTGCAGATGTGATACACAGTGAATATGGCATGACAGAGCTTACCAGTCAAGCATACCTGGGTGCTGAAAAACTGTTTTATCCAGCGCACACTATGAAGGTATGCGCAAGGGAGTTAACCGATCCACTTACGATCTTGCCTCCTAGAAAAGTCGGCGGACTAAATATCATCGACTTAACCAATCTAGATTCTTGTGCCTTTATAGCCACAGACGATTTAGGAATGGTGACAGAGGGTGGTAGATTTACAGTAGACGGTAGAATCGATCATTCTGAGATAAGAGGTTGTAATCTTATGGTTCGCGATTACGACTGATTCATATAAGTTGTTTATTTTCAAGTGAAATTAAGGTGCTTCGATAATTTCATTGCGCCTTTTCTTGGTAAACTATAACCCATATTGCTATGAAAAAAATGACCTTCTTATGCCTAGTATTCTGCTTTGTTGCTAAAGTTGAAGCGCAATTGACCGATTTAAAGAAAGAAGCCATTGCTTCGATTGATGGTTTCCAAGAAGAATATATAGATATGTCTGACCGCATCTGGGCACTGGCAGAACTGGCATTTGAAGAAAAGGAATCTTCTGAAATTTTGGCCTCATTTGCGGAAGCGCAAGGCTTCACAGTAGAGCGGGGCGTAGCAGATATACCGACTGCATTCGTTGCAAGTTATGGATCGGGAAGCCCGGTTATCGGAATCCTGGGAGAATTCGATGCATTGCCTGGAATAAGCCAGAAAGCACTGTCACATAAAGAAGCCTTACAAGAAGGAGGCGCTGGACATGGGTGTGGACACAACCTATTCGGAGTAGGCTCCTTAGCTGCAGCAACAGCCATTAAGAAGTTGATGCAAGATGGGAAGTTACAGGGAACCATAAAGTTCTATGGGACACCAGCCGAGGAGAAGTTTTTCGGAAAACTATTTATGGCTAGGGAAGGACTGTTTGAAGGATTAGATGTATGCTTAGATTGGCACCCTAGTGCGAGTATAAAAGCGGATGTGCAATCCAGTCTTGCACTGGTGGATTTCGTTGTAGAGTTTTATGGACAAGCAGCTCATGCATCAGCAGATCCATGGAATGGGCGGAGTGCTTCAGATGGCTTAGAATTATTTACAACGGGAATTAATTATTACCGAGAACATGTAAAGCCTACGGTTCGGATCCATTATCACATCATGCATGGAGGAGATGTGGTCAACGTTGTTCCAGATTATACTAAGGTATGGACAAGAGTACGAGATACGAAAAGAGAAGGGATGGTTGCTGTGTGGAATAGAGTAAAGAAAATAGCTGAGGGCGCTGCTATCATGGCTGATGTAGATTATAAGATAACCTTGGTTTCTGGTCTACATGAAGTATTGGTCAACAGAACTGGAGGAGCAGTGATGC
>CALIQO010000603.1 GCA_938044055.1 uncultured Saprospiraceae bacterium | reverse complement strand
GGGCAATTGATGATAATGGTGCTGGTAGCAACATTTGGGATAACGGCATTGTTTTCACTGGTAACCTTACCCGTAGAGTTTGATGCCAGTAAAAGAGCCCTTGCTTGGTTAGATTCATCAGGCTATACAGTAGGGGCAGAGTATGATGGGGCTAAGGATGCATTATGGTGGGCAGCAATGACATATGTGTCGCAAGCATTGGCATCTCTAGTAATATTCTTATATTTCCTTCTTAATTTCCTAGGAAGAGAATAATCACTCTCTAATTTTAAGCATTCACAATTATAAATCTTACAAGACGATGGAAGAAACGATAGAATCCACAATGATTCAAGGAAAAGATGAGATGGAAAGCAGTATATCTCATCTCAACGATGAACTTATAAAAATCCGAGCTGGAAAAGCATCCACCTCTATGCTTAATGGTGTTATGGTAGAATACTACGGGAATCCTACGCCTCTCAGCCAGGTAGCTAATATAAACACTCCTGACAGTCGTACCATTGCTATTCAACCATGGGAGAAAAATATGCTGGGAGAGATAGAGAAAGCGATTTTTGCCAGTAACCTAGGGGTAACACCTATGAACGATGGAGAATTCGTACGGATAACGATTCCACCACTGACGGAAGAGCGAAGAAAGGATCTTGTAAAGCAGGCTAAATCTTACGGCGAAGACAACAAGGTGTCTATAAGATCTACGCGACAGAAGATGATGGAATTCATCAAGAAAGAAGTGAAGAATGGATATCCAGAAGATGCTGGAAAGCGCAGAGAAGATGAAGTAGAAGATCTGGTTAAAGCACACTACACTAGGATTGATAAGATGATTGCAGCTAAGGAGGCAGACATCATGAAGGTGTAATTCTATTCTTTTCTTTCTTCCCGATCTAGACCATTCTTATATATATAATAGGTATATGATTTATCTGCTTTAACTAAGAGTGGACTGTCGCTGTTGATGTATGATATGTCAATCGACCCTTCTGCATACAATGCCGTGTCGTAATATCTTAATTTAGAATCTGCGTAGTAGAGGATTTTATCTCCATCGAATTGAACCTCTTCTGAAGAATAAATAGGGAAGGTCTGGATGTACTCAGCTAGGTTGTCGAATAGTAAGATGCCTAGCTCAGGGTCTTGGACAATTAGTTTTCCCTTTTTTTCATAGATCAATGAGGGTTCCAGATTAAGCAAATTGTATTCTGCCATGTTGATGCTCTCAATGATAACTCGACCAGAGAAATCCATCTTTTTTAATTTGTAATCTTGGGCATCGTATATCCAGAATTGATCATCTGAACTTCCTCCTACAGCAGGTACTTGGTTAAACCCATAGGAAGGAAGTTCGATCCTATTGATTTCGTTGAGGGTGTTGTCTAACTGTATGATGGTACCGTAATCTTTCTTGTACGCTAAAATTTTAAGCGGATCGGTAATGTCTATGTTTTGGATTTTTCCCAGCGTATTGTCAGCATAGAAATACGATTCCTGTAAGGATGCATTGTATTTTCTAATTTTATTTTTTTCATCCAGGACGTAGATGTTATGGAAAGCATCTACCTCTACTTCTACGACCATAAGGGATATGTCTCTGGGGATTGAATTCTCCACAATTGATTGTGTGCCACCACAGGAGATAAAGGAAGTACCGCTTAATGCAAATGCAATCAGGAGATACCAAGGAGGTCTTATAGTGTAATGCAACTTGTCCATTGAAGGGCTAAATTAATAGATATACGTTCAATTGTACCAAGTGACTATAAAACAATAGAAAAATATATGCTTCTTGATTGCGAAATCACTAAAAAATATCTGCTTGTGCAATCTGAAAATAGCCATTATTATATTATGTATATGAGGAAGAAGCAATAAGAAAAATGGGATATGATAATAAGGTCGAAATCACGCCAGAGACAGATTATGAGGGGATAATATCGGCCTAAAAAATAAACGATTCTACGCTTATGATAATCCATTATTTAAACCTACCTTTGCGGTCGAATTAAAGAACGGCCTTAAGAGGAGTAATTTATGGTAAAATTCAAGTCACTTTTCATCATTTTGATAGCCGCAACCTTGGTGTGCACGTCTGCCACTCTATCTGCCAAGGATACCAAAGAAAAAACGGAAGCCCAAGATCATGATGGTCATAATCATGACGGTCATAACCATGACGATCACGATGGACACGATCATGACGACCACAATCATGGTGACGAAGCGCATGGAGATGATCATCATACGGACCATGGTCCTGGTGTATGTGTTCCTGTAGATGCACATCATGATTTCGAGGTAGGAGATGTAGCGATGCATCACATATCCGATGCCAATGTTTTCAGCATAGGGCATTTTAATTTTCCACTTCCTTGTTTTCTATATGCTCCATCGAAAGGATGGGATGTTTTTTCAAGTGGGAAATTCAATTTTGAAACTTATAGTAATGGCAATGGGAGAACTGCATACAATGGTTATGTCTTACATGCTGGAACTGTTAAGAGAATTAGAGACAATGGATTTCCTAAGGGTGAAGTTGTCATAACGGGATTCGGCCATGATAAAGAAACCGTAGATGGCAAAACGAAAGATTATGATTTCGTCTGTGCCAATGGAAATAAATATCCCCTGGACAAAAAAAGTACTGCTGACTTCGGATTGTTCGGAGGAGGCATAACTTCGTACTACGATTTTTCATTGACGAAAAATGTAGTATCGATGATTCTGATGTTTTTATTGATGGCATTTATATTCATAAGAATAGCTAAGGCATATAAGAACAGAGAAGGGAAAGCACCTTCTGGATTACAATCGTTTTTCGAGCCAGTTATTGTATTTATAAGAGATGAAGTTGCGGTACCATTCTTAGGACATAAGTGGGAGAAGTTCTTCCCGTATCTATTAAGTATATTTTTCTTTATACTTTCTCTTAATTTATTCGGCCAGATTCCTTTTTTCGGAAATGCGAATGTAACAGGTAACCTTGCAGTAACGGCAGTTTTAGCCATTGTGACTTTCATCATTACCACCATAAATGGGAATGCACATTACTGGAGCCATATTTTTGCGGCACCTGGTGTTCCATGGTTCGTAAAGCCTATATTGATTCCTGTAGAGATTTTAGGAATGTTTATAAAACCACTTACCCTGATGTTGCGTCTTTTCGCCAACATAACTGCAGGGCACATTGTAATGGTGGTATTCGTAGGATTGATTTTTATTTTCGGAAAGTCTGGAGAGAGTCTTCCTGGCACCTTTGGTGCTGCGATTGGATCCACTCTATTGACCATCTTTATGATGGCAATTGAGTTGATCGTTGCACTAGTTCAGGCATTCGTTTTTACAATATTAACAGCGTCGTACATAGGTGCGGCAACGGAAGAAGTACATCATTAATTCATTATAAAAACTTATTAATTATGGTAGGTTCAATAGTTGCAATCGGAATGGGATTATCAGTAATCGGAGCAGGTCTTGGGATCGGCTGGATCGGTGCTAAAGCCATGGAATCCATTGCTAGACAGCCAGAAGCTGTAGGAGACATCAGAGCGAATATGATCTTGATGGCAGCCTTTATTGAGGGTGCGGCTCTTATTGCTATACTTCTAGCATTCCTAGTTGCTAACCCAACTGGATAAGCGAAGAAACGCTAAAATGAACAGCCTGGTCCTGTAGCGGTTGGCTACTAGGATCAGGCCTTTTAGAAAACCAAGATTTAATAAGAACAAGAAAGTAGAATCATTATGTTATACTTTTTAGCAGCAGATTTTTCCCCTATAAAGCCAGACTTCGGATTGTTGTTCTGGACTATACTGATATTCCTTTTATTCTGGACCATTATCGGTAGATTTGCCTTTGGTCCTATCAAGGATGCTCTTAAGAAGAGAGAAGGAGATATCCAGGATGCATTAGATGAGTCTAAGAAGGCTAGAGAAGAAGTAGCCAATCTTAAATCAGAGCACGCAACATTGTTAGCGGAAGCTAGAGAAGAGAGAGGTAAGATCCTTCAAGAAGCAAAAGAAGTTAAGACTTCTATCATCAATGAAGCGAAGGAAAAGGCGAAAGAAGAAGCACAACGCATTGTAACCAATGCAAAGACTGAGATTGATAACCAGAAGAAGGCTGCCTTAATTGAAGTTAAAAATCAAGTAGGAGCCATGGCTATAGATATTGCAGAGAAACTGCTTAAGAAGGAGTTGAAAGGAAATGGAGAGCATGAGTCATTCGTCAACAAGCTGGTTGATGATATTAAATTAAACTAACAACGGCTATTTATGTCAGTAACTAAAATTGCAGCTAGATACGCCAAGTCACTTATAGATCTGGCTCACGAAAGAGGAAACCTTCCTACAGTGTTGGAAGACATGACCTCCTTCGATGAGATTACAGACAACAGAGATTTCTATCTCTTGCTTAAGAGCCCGATTGTAAGTAGAGAAAAGAAGTTGGATGTATTCAAGGTCTTATTTGACGGAAAAGTAGATGAACTTACCCAAGCATTTCTCACTATCCTCGTTAAAAAGGGTAGAGAAAATTACTTGCCAGAAATAGCGGATGAATTCTTACACCAGTACAAGGTTATGAATCATATCAGCGAGGTTAAGTTGACCACTGCTACACAGATGCCAGATGCTCAACTAGAAAAAATCAAGGCTACTTTACTTGCAAGTAATGCTACAGATCAGAAAGTAGAAATTACAACTGCTGTAGATGAGTCATTGATAGGAGGGTTCATAGTAGAGATAGGAGATAAATTATATGATGCCAGTGTGGCACATAAGATTGCTGAATTAAAGAAATCATTCAGCGGCAACGATTACGAAAAAGCATTCTAAGGAATAACCATACAGAAAAGTATATACAATTAAAAATTATAGATCATGGTAGGCATAAAACCAGATGAAATTTCGGCGATTTTAAAGCAACAACTTTCAGGCTTTAAAACCACAACAGAACTAGAAGAAGTAGGTACCGTACTTCAAGTGGGAGATGGTATCGCAAGAGTATATGGATTAACTAAGGCACAAGCAGGTGAGCTTGTGGAGTTTGAGAATGGTGTAAACGCCATCGTTCTTAACTTAGAAGAAGATAATGTAGGAGTTGTACTTCTCGGACCTGGAGACGGAATTAAAGAAGGATCTACTGTAAGAAGATCTGGAAGAATTGCTTCTATCAATGTAGGAGAAGGTGTAGTAGGAAGAGTAGTGAATACCCTAGGTCAGCCGATTGATGGTAAAGGTCCTGTAACTGGAGAAACGTATGAGATGCCTATTGAGAGAAAAGCTCCAGGTGTTATCTATCGTCAGCCAGTAACAGAACCATTACAGACGGGTATAAAGGCCATCGATTCTATGATTCCTATCGGAAGAGGTCAGAGAGAATTAATCATCGGTGATCGTCAAGTAGGTAAGACTGCCATTGCGATTGACACGATCATAAACCAGAAAGAATTTTACGATAGAAACGAGCCTGTATTCTGTATATACGTAGCATCGGGCCAGAAAGCTTCTACCGTAGCTCAAGTAGCTAAGACGCTAGAAGAAGCTGGAGCCATGGATTACACAGT
>CALIQO010000602.1 GCA_938044055.1 uncultured Saprospiraceae bacterium | reverse complement strand
ATACCATTCACTTTCATCGTGTGGATTTATGGCGATGTCTGCTATCCTACCTGACATCAATGCAGGCCCTACACTTCGAAACTTGAGATTTTCAAAGGTTTCTGCTGACCACTTGTTAGCTGTACTATTAGATTTTTTCTGGCTAAAAAGAGAAAGAGAAAAACAGAGGGCGAATAAGATGGAAAGTTGTGTTTTCATTTCAATTGATTAAGATGAGGAAATTTACAATTCCAAAATAACAAGATTTCACGAATCAATTGCAATTACTTATAAAATGAGGGATTCATAATACAGTTTGAATTAAGATCATAGATTTAAAATTTCATTAAGTTAGAAGTTAATGGGAGAAAAGTGAGAATGTTTTCGTTTTAAGAAAAAGTATGGCACTTAGAAGCGATATAAAAACACATTATTAATTTTTATGCAACTTAATAATATTATTATTTCATATATCTGCCTTTCAATTAAATCAAAGAGTTGAAAAAGATTGACAAGCTTATAGTAAGCAGTTTTTGGTCGCCTTATCTAGCTTCCTTTCTCATAGCAGAGTTTGTCTTGGTCATTCAATTTATGTGGAAGTATGTAGATGATTTTCTGGGTAAATCGTTTCCACTGACCACATTATTCGAATTGGTTTTTTATTTCGCAATTACGATAATCCCTATGGCGATACCACTGGCCATATTGATTGCTTCGATTATGGTATTCGGTAATTTATCAGAAAGGCACGAACTTTCTAGCCTCAAGTCAGCAGGCGTGTCATTGATACGGATAATGAGGTATTCCATAGTCATAGCTTTGTGTACGGCTGTATTTTCTTATTTCACTTCTAATTTTTTAGAGCCTGCTGCGAAGTTTGAGTTTTACTCGATCTTCAGATCGATTCAGAAGCAGAAACCGGCATTGTCTCTGGATGAAGGGATATTTAATAAGGATTTCAAGGACTATGTGATCAGAATAGGAGAGAAGGGAACGGATGGAAGAACGATTAAGGATGTAATGATCTATGATCATACAAGTATAGATCGCCGTATTGTCAATGTGATTACAGCAGAGGATGGGAAGATGTATAGCACCGATGACGGATTTATTATGGAATTGAGAGATGGTTACCAATATAAGGAGCTTCCTCCTAAGGCTAAGAAAGGAAAGAAAAACACCAAGACTAATCCCTTGATGCGGACAGAGTTTAAGACGATAACGAAGGTGTTCGATCTATCACAATTTGAGTTAGATGATGACTTAAATCTAGGATCTAGAAATAAGCATGAAATGCTTAATAGGAATCAACTCATCGATGAGATCGATTCACTTAGAGTCAAGATCGTTGCCAATAAAGAAAAGCTTGCTTATGATTATTCAGGTTTTGTCAGTGGGATCGATATTCCTAACCGTATCCAGAAGGAACGTAATTTGGAAGAAGAACCGGAAGAAGATGAACCATTGAGTCAGAGAATGATTCAGTCTCGAGTAAAAAACGGTATAAGCCTTACTTCACCAAAAAAGATAGATCCCAATAGGAATAAGAAAGTAGCAACTGTAAAAAAGGCCCCTCCTTCTGTCTATAGCTTAAAATTGAAAAATGAAGAAGGAATCGACACTTCTTCCTCATTCTATGAAGCAATAGACCCTGTCCGTCAGGTTGATGTTTTAGAAGCAGGAATAAAACAATCTAAGGCATTTAATACTTCGTACACACAGGTGAATAGCGGAAATTTTAGTTATAATCGACAGATTAATTTCTATACGCTTAAGTTACATCAGAAGTTTAGCTGGGCCGTAATCTGTATTGTCTTTTTATTTATAGGAGCACCACTAGGCTCTATAATAAGAAAAGGAGGTTATGGATACCCATTGCTTATCAGTATTATATTCTACGTAGTATTCGTAATAAGCTCAATCATGGGAGAAAAGCTTATTAAGAACAACACGATATCTCCGATTCTAGCAGCATGGATTCCGGTGTTGTTGTTGTCCCCTGTGGCTATCTTTTTTTCCTATAAAGCATTGAGAGATGAGAAGTTAGATTTACTGAGTGGGTTAGCTCGGTTATGGCCTTTCGGCAAATAAATAATTTATACATATTAAAATTTTGTGGGATATAATGTTTCTTCTATATTGTGCCGACATATGCGATATTTAAAGTCGATTTAAACGACATCGTACATTTCCAGAACTAATTTACTTTTATGATTTACCGATATGACGGCACATATGAGGGATTGCTTACGGCTCTATTCATTACGTACAAGGAGGATGAGGATTTTGTAACCATTATCAAGGATGAACATTTTCAGACGCCTATTTTCGATGCTGATGTTATGGTTCGTACAGATATTGAGAAAGCTTCGAGGGTGAGAAATGGCATCATCCATCGATCAAGTCTTAAAGCAGAGAGAATGTTATACCAGTGCCTTCATTCTGAAGCTAAGAATATTGAGAACTCCATCTATAAGTTCTTTAAGAAGTTAATGACTAGCACCCATAAGTACCACAAGGACTTTACTTGTGAGTATGTATTGAGGCTCCATCAAGTACAGAAGGTTGTAATAAGAGAGAGTTTAAGGATTAAAGCATTTGCTACGTTTGCGGAAATCAATGATATGGCTTATGCCATAGTTAATCCACAATATGATGTCCTTCCACTGATAAGTCTAGATGTCGCTGAGAAAAAACCAGATACTCGATGGGTCTTGTATGATATAGAACGAAAATATGCCGC
>CALIQO010000601.1 GCA_938044055.1 uncultured Saprospiraceae bacterium | reverse complement strand
TCATCTCTCATCCGTATCAGTAACTTATCTCCTTCATTGCCGCGAAATTGGAAGGTGTCTACTTCTCCATATGTATCTATGGATGATTCAATATTCTGTCCGTAATTAAGTAAAGTCTGCGCATGCAGGTACCCTGATAATATAACACTTAGGGCAAGTGTACAAGTTAATTGTTTCATTGCGTCTCGATTAAAAATTGTAAAGTCTCTCGATATTAAAGAAACAATAATCGATCCATTTTTTGTCAGCCACTTGTCATAACTGATTGATAGCAAGGGTGTTGTATTATGATTATTTTTAATGTGTTATAAAATTATTGTTTCAATGAGGCCTGCATTTTGACAATAACAACCCGATATATCGATATCGGATTGCTATATAATTCATGTTTATTCTTCCGGAAAGTCTGCTTCTCTTGATCCTAGTTTATACCAATTTATTTTTCGTGTCGCATACATTATGATACTTAGTATTACGAATAAGCCGATGGATCCCGTAATGAAAGCATAATCTTCCATTTTAAGTAAAATGTATATGTATATATATAGGCCTGATAAGATGGCGGATAGCAATAATGTAGATTTCAAGTTAGAATTTAAAAGCGAAAAAGTATAAAAGGAAATCAGAGTAATGACCGATCCTGCGGATACAAGGTACGCAAGATCGAAGCCTGCATGTTCTGATATCGACAGTAGAAGATAGTAGAATAAGGAAAGCGCTAGTCCGATTAACGTATACTGAATCGGATGTACTTGGTTGTCTTTAGCATATTCAAAAAAGAAAAACAAAGCAAATGTAAGCCCTATAATCAATAGCGCATATTTAGCGCTTCTCAGATTTTTCTGATATTGATCTACCCCTTGAATAAGGTTTACACCTAGACTATTGTTTCTATAGCCGAGATTGATATTGCCTTGCCATACAGGAGGTACAGATCTGTGGTATTCTGTAGCTGTCCATGTAGCACTAAAATGATTTGCAGAAATGGAAGAAGTATCTGGTAGGATCCCTCCTTGAAAACTCGGGGAGCCCCAGTCTGCTTCAACATCCACTTGTGTGTAATCTGCCATGGGTATTACAGAAAAATTTTCGCAGCCTTTTAATTTCAGATCAATACTGAATCTGATTGTCTTCTGGTCAGTTTTAATATCTATAGTGCTTTCGATGGAAGAAGGAGATAAGAAGGAAATGGTCTTACCTGTTTTCATAGGAATGGATTGCCCTTCTATAACTACATTGACAGATTCTTGTATTCCTTTTAAGTCTTGGATACCTAAAGACAGGATGGACTTTTCTACATAGGTTTCTTTTAAGTCTACCACCTTTTCTGATAATTCTGGGATGCTAATTTCACCGGTAATTTTTACTTCGCTTTTATAAAGAAGTATTTCGTAGATACTTCTTTTCTTTTGTGTTACAACTAGATCACCATCTATTGATACGTTCTGAGGGGTAACATGTAAGAAAGAAGAAACCTCTTTTCTTTCACCATCTTCTAGGTTTATTTCTTTGGTAAAAGGGATGGAAAGAATCGGACCTGTGATTGTCTGGCTTTCACCCCATCCTTGTGCTACTTCACGTATGACATTTTCTTTTAATTGCTGTCTTTCATAGATCATATTATGCAAGAATGCGTTAGGGATCATAAGCATCAAGATGAGAAAAAGTATAAACCCTGATTTAAGAAAAATAGAGACTTGTGGATTCGAAAGCAGTTTCATAGTGATAAGGTTGTTGATTTATGTAAATCTAACCCATGATTTAGTTCTGAATTCTACTTCTTGATTATGCGTAGGTATCCAGCGATTATGCGATGGGTATCTTACTTTATTCTTTTATAATATATTGATTTAAGATAGGCTCCTTCAGGAAATGTTATAGGGTGATCTTCATCATGCCGGGTCTCTTCAATAAACTTGAAATGTCGGTTATCGGTGTTTATGGATGACTCATGCAATGATTTAAATTCATCCATAGTTATTCTAGAAGAACAAGAAGCAAGTAGAAGAAGGCCACCTATTTGCGTAAGCGAAGCACCCAGTCTAGCAAGTATCTTGTATGATTTAATGGCTCTTGGTATTTCGGATTTCTTCTTAGCGAACGAAGGAGGGTCTATAATAACTATATCGTATTTCTTACCTTCTTTAGATAGATTGCCTAGTGCTTCGAATGCATCTGACACTAGAGGTATGTGTACTCCATGACAATCATTGAGGGCAATGTGTTTTTCACACGTTTCCATAGCATGCTTGCTTATATCAATGGATGTAACTGTTTCAGCACCTCTTGCAAGTGCATGAACGGTAAATCCCCCAGCATAAGAAAAGACATCTAAGACTTGCTTGCCTTGTGACACCGATGCGATTTTATGTCGGTTGTCTCTGTGATCTAAAAAATAACCTGTCTTGTGACCGTGAAGGACTTGTGCTATAAATTTTAATCCATGCTCAAGAAAATGAACTTCAGGATCTTGCAGATTACCATGGAGTAACATGCCATCTCTAAGCTCTAATTTTTTCTCAATGCAATAGCTTGCGGTCCTGCGACTAAATCTCAATACAATTGAATCAGGGTTATACGTATCTATAATTGCAACCCTGATTGAGGCAAGATGTGGAATCCAAGAAGGAGTATAAATTTTCAATACATATACTCGATTGTATCCATCTAGGATCAATCCTGGAAGACCATCGTTTTCACCGAAACAATACCGTATTCCCGTTGTCTTCGTGGCTAATAGGTTTTCTCTAATAGCGTAAGCAGCAGTCAATTTCTCTTTTAACCAATCTGCATTAAGCGTAAGTTTTTTTCTGACAGAAAGAACTTTAATTATTATTTCTGAAGTAGGGTCATATAATCCTACTCCTAGGAGTTTATTTGTTTTCCTATTGAAAATTATGGCAAGATCACCAGGAGAACCTTCCTTATTCATAGAATCGATCGACTGATCATACAACCAAGGATGACCAGAAACAAGTACACGCTCTCCTGTAGCTGATAACTTTATAGCAAGTGTCTGAGTAGGAAGGATGGGGAGTTTCATGCTTGCTTGTTATATAGTGTTTCTATGATGATGGTAGTTAATATGATGGCACCACCTACAATGGTATACACAGTAGGAGATTCTTGTAAGAAAATGTATGCTAGGAGTATGGATAAAGGTGGCTGTAAGCAACTGATAATTGAAGACTTCGTAACCGAGAAATTTCTGAAACTTTTAAGAAATAGGGTGTGCCCTATGGCTGTTACCATAACCCCTAGGATAATAATGATATACCAATCGTTTATACTTACAGAAGTATCTATAAAGAATAATGAAGGAAGTAAAATAATGGCAGCTATCCCTACTTGATGCGCCATTAAGAGCATGGCGTTTTCTTTTTCCACAAGATCTTTCATAATTACATTCCTTATACTGTATACCACTGAAGAGGTCAATCCGAAAATAATCCCTGTCCACAATTGTTCAGCTTCCATGGTTCCTTCTTTCGGAACGATAAAGTATATACCGACAAGTATCATTGCAGTTAGTAAAAGGTGTATTCTCTGAAACGGAGTTTTGTAATATAATGGTTCTAAGAGGGCTGTCCAGATGGGGAAGGTGAATAAGGAGAGCATGGCAATGGCCACGTCAGCATATTGTAGTGAAAAGAAATAAGTTACCCAGTGTGCAGCCATTAAGAAGGATGAGAATACTAAGAGCCTACTCTTTCTAGATATCAAGTGGATAGGTGTTCTCGATAATGTCAATATGATAAGCAGAAACATTACACCGATTATACACCGAAATAGGATGGTTATCAGTGGAGAGCACTCAAGTATTCTCCCAAGCGGACCAGTCATACTTATCAGTAGTATGGCAACCAGTAATTCTAATAGATTATATGTACTTTTAAATCTGTTCAATTATTATTTGATATGGGTTACACAGTGGTTACCAAGCCAAAGGTAGAAATAGATCCAGATCTCTTGCATAAAATCGAAGGACAAGTGCATGAAATGGGTCAAGTTGTTTTACATTTCATATATAGATCACCACTTGGAGACTATCCCTCGATGATCAGAATATGGCCGACCACCTATTTATATGATCAGCATTCCGACCATGTCAGCGAGCTGGTCCATGCTGAAAACATCACCTATTATCCTACATGGCATATCTGTCCTCCTGGTAAAGATCAGTTTTTTACACTGATATTCAGCGGACTACCTAGGGCCTGTCAAGTTTTTGATTTTATCGAAAAATGCACGAATGAAATAGGAGCTTTCAGGGTTCTCAATATTTCCCGTAATTCTCAAGACGTATATTATATAATGATGGCATGATAGAACTCATAGGGAATGTTTTTTATGGATTTATAATGACCTACTTCGGTATTATGTTACCAGGGATGGTTAATATGACTGCACTCCGAACATCAATCCTGTCAGGAAGAAAGGCAGGAATACGATTCGCTCTAGGAGCAGGTATAATGATTGCTTTTCATGCTATGCTTGCCATCGTTTTCACCAACTATCTTATGGATCATTCTGAGATATTGGGCTGGTTGAAAAGAATAGGCTTGGTTATATTTTTTATTCTTGCCGTGTTCTTTTATAGTCGTGGTGTTGTCAATGAAGATCAGATAGGAAAAGCCAAAGTAGGTAGGCCTGT
>CALIQO010000600.1 GCA_938044055.1 uncultured Saprospiraceae bacterium | reverse complement strand
TTTCAGATTGCCGAAGCCGATTTATTGATAAGAGGCCCGGGCGATATTGCTGGAACGCAACAAAGTGGAATTGTAGACTTTAAGATTGCCAATCTAGTTGAGGATCAAAAAATATTGCAAGCTGCGCGTCATTTTGCCATTAAGATAATAGATGATGACCCCACCTTGGATAAAAAAATGAACTCAAGGTTAAGAAAAAATATAAGTAATTACCATAAAAGGAATAAAAACTGGGGCAGAATTTCATGATCAATGAAAAGTGTAAGAGATATTGAAGTTAAAGCCTCTTTTTATAAACTTAATACCCTGTTAATCAATAGGTAACACATCTTTTTATTCGTTAAACATTGTAGATGATTCTTATAGTACCTTAGAGCTACATTAGACGAACTTTAACTATCTATCTATTCTATGAAAACTTCACGCCACCTAGTGGTGTGTGCTTTATTTTTAACGTCTATTGTCGGATGGTCATTCCTATCTGATAATGGAGGTAAGTATAAGAATAACACACCCTTTTTCAGTTCCAACACAGCAATAGCAGAAGCGGATATCCGCTTGGAAAAAAGTACCAATGCCAATGTAGGTACCCGCTATGGCATATCTATCCCCTTTAACCTCAGGGTTATCAATGATGGGGCGGTCGATATCAATAATATCTCTTTGATCGATTACATACCATCAGGGTTTACCTTCGATAGTGGCAACAATCCAGGATGGGTACTGGATAACAGTGATCCGAACAATGTATTCGCAACATTGAATAGTGCAACAACTATTCCTTCTGGAGGTAACGAGTTATTCCTTATCAACCTCATCCTTACACCGACTTCTGATACAGCAGGATGGAACAATAGAGCAGAAATATTAAGTGCTACAGACACGGATATGGGTATGTTAATCGATGATCCTGATCTTAGCAACAATATAGATTCTGCCAGAGTTTCTGTTCATGATATGGCATTAAAGAAGGAATTGACGACGATGCCTCCCTATGCTTGGGAAGATGATCTGATTTTTACAATATGGGTATACAATCAAGGAAATGTGCCCGTGCAAGATGTCGAGATTACTGATTACAAACCAGAAGGATATGTAGATGACTTAAGCGTAGGATCATTTAATGAAGGACTAGGGTGGGGCGGAACTTCTCCTAATCTAGAATATACCTTCCCTTCCATTATAGAACCTGGAGACAGTGCTCAGATTCAGGTAGAGTTGACACTAGATCAAGAGTTCTTTGATGGTTTCGCATGGGATAATTATGCGGAGATTACAGAAGTCTTTTCTACGGATGATACACCAGCGGACTTAACAATGAGTGATTCTGATAGTGATCCGGGAAGCAACAATATAACTGAAAATGGAGTAAGACCAGGTGATGCAGAAGACGATGATATTTTCGTCTTGGGTCCAGATTTCGGAGAAACGGAGGATGATCACGATCCTGCCGGTCCTGAAATATTTGATTTAGCCTTGAGAAAGGAAGCCATTTCTTCCCCTCCATCTTTCAGCTATACACAGAATGTAGAATTCGAAATAATCATTTTCAATCAAGGAAACATAGAAGCAACTCAGGTTAATGTTACGGACTACATTCCTTGTGGCATGACTTTAAGCGCAGGGAATTCTGGTAATTGGATGCCAGACGGCGACAATGTTACATGGATTATACCCTCGATTGCACCAGCCTCTTCAGAGCGATTAACTATAGAGTTCGATGTAGACCCTTGCTATGATGATCCAGCTACAGGATGGACCAATGCGGCAGAAGTTACAAGTGCCTTAGGAGCAGCTGGAGAAAGCAGAACCGATATCGATAGCAATATCGACAATATTGAAGACAATGATGTCGGAGGTACTCCCTTAGACCCAGCAGAAGATAATAACGTAGATGGAGACAGTACACAAGGAGAGGATGAAGACGACCATGATGTAACTTTTATTGAAGTCTTCGATCTTGCACTGAGAAAAGAATTAATAACGACACCTCCATACGCTTATGGAGATGACTTGACTTTCAGAATTTGGGTATACAATCAGGGAGATGTAGTGGCGGATTCAATAAGAGTTGTGGATTATGTGCCAGATGGATTTGCTTATGATCAAGGCGTCAATGGTCCTCTAGGTTGGGACGATAACTTCAGTGTTCCTGGCAATTCTACACTTTTTCCTGACCCTGTCAATACCATAGACGGGAGATTGATACCTGGGGATTCTGTATTCGTAGAAATCGTTCTTACCTATGTTCAAGCTGGAGCCATTGTTTCTGATTGGTATAATTATGCTCAGATATTGTTTCCAGAAGATACGATTAATACCAATAGGTTCGATGATGCGGATTCATTTCCATTATTCGAGACTCCAGCAGAACGATCAGTTGTACCAGGGGATAGCAACGATGACAATATACAAGTACTAGGGCCTACTAATGTTCCCCCAGAAGATGAGGATGATCATGATGTTGCAGGCTTTAATACCTTCGATCTTGCGCTGGTAAAAACAGTAGACATCAAGGAACCCACATCTTATGATGATGAGTTGACTTTTAAGATTAAAGTAATCAATCAAGGAAGTTTAGATGCTAGCCAGGTCGTAGTTGCTGATACAATTCCAGCAGGATTTACATTTGACATGGCATCTAATCCAGGATGGACTTTCGACGATGTCTCTAGAATAGCTACATTCTCTATTCCTGGAACGATCTTAATTGCGCAGGCCGATTCTGTGAACTTAGTGCTAGGACTTGATTGTACAACAGGAGGGGCCGATGATTGGACCAATATTGCTGAGATAGCTAGTGCCATTGACCCTTTAAGTGGGTTAGGAAATCTAGATGTGGATTCTCCGATGGATCAGAATTTTTCTAACGATGTGGGAGGAACACCAGACAGTCCAGAAGACAATCATGTGGATGATGATGGTACAGATTTAAATATGGATGGAATTACTGATGAAGACAACCACGATCCTGAGCGTATACGCATAATTGATTTAGCATTAAGAAAAGAAGTTACTTCTGCTGCTCCATATGCAGTAGGGACTCCGGTAACATTTACAATAACTGTATTCAATCAAGGAAATGAAACCATTGAAAATATAGTCATAGGGGACTATAAATCCTTAGGTTATTCCTTGACAGGAAATAATCTTGGTTGGTCGGATGCAGGGGCTTATTTTGAATTTGAAATTCCTGAAATTCAGCCAGGAAGTTCTGTAGGTGTACCTATTGAATTCACGATCCTAGGAACAGGAGCTACGGCTGAAGATTATTACAATTATGCTGAAGTTATATCAGCTATTACAGATGGAGGACTAGATTTAGCACCATTGGATATGGATTCTAATCCAGGATCAGATGGTATAGCAGAAAGAGCGGTAGAACCTGGCGATGCTGCTGACAACAACATTACAAGTAAGGATAAAGGAGGAGAAGAAGATGATCATGATATTGCTGGTACATCCATTTTCGATTTAGCAATTGATAAAGAAAGAGTAGAAAGCGGACCATTCTCATATGGTGACCCTATCAATTTTACAATCACGGTTGAGAACGAAGGAACACTTATAGCGACCAATATTGATGTTGTTGATTACATTCCTTGTGGATTTATGTTTGACCCAAGCAATGAGCCATTATGGACGCTCGGAGTAGATGGATACGCTAGAACAACCCTTGCTGGGCCTATATTGCCTGGCCAGACGGATCAGGTCACTATAACTTTAATTGCAGAACCTTGCTTAGATCCTGTAGACAATGCATGGCTCAATGCCACTGAGATT
>CALIQO010000599.1 GCA_938044055.1 uncultured Saprospiraceae bacterium | reverse complement strand
ATACTGCAACAGACTTCGAAATGTTGCACGTAGATGGAGAAACCTATTCTCTAGCTTCAATAGAAAATGCCAAAGGCTACATTGTAATTTTTACGAGCAATACATGTCCATATGCAATAGCGTATGAAGACAGGATAATTGAATTACACAATAAAATGGCTCCTAATGGATATCCAGTTGTGGCTATAAATTCTAACGATTCATCCATAGAAGCAGGAGATGGATATGGTGAAATGGTAATAAGACATAAGCTGAAAAACTTTCCTTTCTTATACTTGAAAGATAACAAGGATGCCATATTTAGAAAATATGGTGCTACGAAAACACCGCATACTTACTTACTAGATAAAGACTTAACTGTCAGATACATAGGAGCCATTGATGACAGTGCTCAGGAACCAGAAAAAGTGACTGTAAAATACATTGAAAACGCGGTTGCGGCACTGGAGAATGGGTTAAAACCTGATCCTGAAACGACAAAAGCAATAGGCTGCCCTATTAAAAGCAAAGGAGCTGGAAATGCACAAGGTGATAGAAGGAGAGGGCCACCTAATCCTGAAAACCTTATGGCTGATATGGATGTCAATAAGGACAACGGAATTTCAAAAGAAGAAGCGAAAGGACTATTGGCCAGAGACTTCGATAGATTAGATGCCAATGAAGATGGCAAGCTTACCTTAGAAGAACTCTCTAAGATGCCTAAAAGAAGGAAGCCTAAACAATAGGCTAGCCAAGCTTTATGAAATAAAATTAGATAAAAATTGATTTGGATAAAATCAGGTCATAGTTCATTGCTCTTTAGCAACGAACTTGACCTGTTTACATCTGAACATTCTGTTACAGTACCAACCACTGATACTGAACTATTGTCCAACACTATCTATTTTTTTTTGATTCTGTTTTGGTGTGGTTTTTCCACATAACACAATCCGTTGTACTTAAAACCGGTTTGTTTTAATTTACCCTACCACTTTTTCTTCTTTTCTAAGTAGAAAAATGAAAAGTGTGTTTAGCGCCCCACAATTGTTGGTTTAATTTCCATAAGAAAATCGTGATGAGATAAAATAAAGTAATAAGCAATTGCGTCATAAGTAGTGTGCAACATATTCTTTATACTTAGATAGAAGATGTTCTGCAGGTGTGCTTGGGAATCGATATAATAAGCTGTTCCATTGACCAAAATACTTTATATGAATTTCATGCTATTCATTTCTGCCGTTTTCTTCATGCAGCCTTTATGTAATGTTTCTGATCCACATAATTTTCTACATACCTCTGATACTATCGTAGAAGGTTATTTAGAAATTGATTCTACGATTTATTTATTGACTGATTCAAGGTTGTCTTATGGATTTACCTTAGCAAGAAATAGAAGTGCTTCTCAAGAAGAATATCATATTCTTGATCATGGAGCCAATACTTTGATATCTTTTGTTGATGGATCTGTGAAAAAGAAAAGTATTGATTTTGATTCCTACAATTCTGTAAAAGACAGAGGTCATATTTATTCTTATGATAGGAGCGGGCAGAATCAATTCTTAGGGAGCCAAGGTATTCAAGCATTTACAAGATTTACAGATGATAAAGTTTACTGGAGAAAAAGCTACATGACGCCAGATTTTAATGGGACTATGATGTTCGATTGTTATATAAATATAGAGTTGATCAATGGTCAACTATATGTACCAAATTCAGCATCTTATAATGTAGAACCGGATATGACCAACGCTCCTGGATATACAGTTATTGACGAAGAAGGAAATCATGAAGATATATTCTTCTTTCCTCAGCATTATCAAGACAACTATTATGGTAATAATGTATGGCAGTATACACCTGCAATGGCTTATCATGATGCGCGTGGTCACTACTTAGTCAGTTTTCCTAAATCAGATTATCTGTATGAATACAATGAATCTTATAATTTGATAGGCAAGCACTTGACTGACTCTGATTACTTCGACAAAGTGGTGCCTCTTGATACCGATTCAGGTCGTAGATTAAGAAAGAATAAGTTATCTACTGTAGAGGAACAAGAGTACGCTCATACTCAGCCTGATTTCAATGAAGTGTTCTATGATCAGAAAAACAAGTTAACATATAGAATAGTACATTTAAAGCATACTTTGATTGATTACAAGGAGGAAAAAGATCAAAATTTTAGAATATCTATTATTGTTCTTGATGAGAATCTAAACAAAGTAGCAGAGACTTTAGTCGATAAGCATTATAGCGTCTACGATATAATGTTTGCAAATAATCACATTTACTTATACGATAGAAAAGATAAATTTGATGGTATCAAGCTCAACAGGTTGAAATTCTATCCAGGGAAATAGGCAACAAAATTAAGTTCACTTTTGCAATGAACTCATTTATAGCATTTAATTTTAGCCCTTAAGGTTTGATTATTCTTGATCTATTTTCTCTCGGAGGCGTTTTAGGATGAAGAGGACCTTTTTCAATTATTGATTTTAATACCTCTTCTATGGCTTTTTCCAGTTGTGGATCTATTCCCTTAGCAAGAAGGGTAGGGTCTTCAATAACTTCGATATCTGGTTGTACACCATATCCTTCCGCAAACCATGTTCCATCTGGATTATACATCCTGAATGTAGGAACGGAAACAGAACCTCCATCTATTAGTGATGGCGCTCCACTGATACCGATCAGTCCGCCCCAGGTTCTACCTCCGATTAATGGGCCAAGGCCTGCTTTTCTGAAGTAATCAGGAAAAGCATCACCACCCGAACCAGACCAACCATTGGTCAACATAGCCATAGAACCGAAGTGGGCAACAGGAGGCCATTGCCAATTCTTTCCATCTCTGACATCCCAGTATGCAAGTGGCTTTCGATTGAGTAACTCTATAAATCGATCAGGAATCTGACCACCATTATTGAATCGTTCATCTACGATCAGACCTTCTTTATTCCATTGTCCATAAAATTGTCGGGCCAGTTCGTTCTGACCGTCTAGTCCTGTGCTCGGAACATATATGTATCCTATTTTTCCATCAGAAGCTTCGTCGACTCTTCTGCGGTTAGATTCAATCCACGCAAGATTTCTTAATCTTGTTTCTGACCTTAAGGTTTTTACCAGAACTTCCTTACTGCCTTCCCACGATGCAGTATTGTTGTATGTTAAAGAAACAGTCTTTCCTGCATGTCCTGCAAGGGCTTCATGTGGACTGCTATATTCTGAAAGTGAGACCCCATTTATGGCAAGTATATAATCTCCAGGATTGATATTTATACCCGGCTCATCCAATGGAGATTTAATTTCAGTCTCCCAGTCTGCACCTCTGATGATAGAGCCTACTGTATAATTTCCATTCTTGTAACCCCAGTCAATACCTAAGTAACCTACTGATTCAGTTTCTGCATTTTCTTGATCTCCTCCACCTCTATAGGTATGTGAAGCATTGAGTTCGCCGATCAATTCCCCCAGAATGAAATTAACGTCATTTCTGGTCATGGCATATTGAATCATGCTGCCATAAGTTTCTTTCATTTCTTCCCAAGCTAATCCATGCATCTTCGTATCATAAAAAAAGTCTCTCTGAAACCTCCAGCTATCGTTAAAGATCTGCTTCCATTCCTCTCTGGGTTTCACCGTCATCACCATTTC
>CALIQO010000598.1 GCA_938044055.1 uncultured Saprospiraceae bacterium | reverse complement strand
CATCATGATGATCCCACCCACCATAAGTGACAAAAAATATCTGTCTGTTAGCTCCTAAAAAATTCTGAACGGATATAAGTTCAGCAATTTTCTTCATATCCAGAGACAAGTTACTTTCTGGGTTAAAGGGAGTCTGAAGGGGTATAAGATTAGCGAGTGCCGTTCTTAATATCTCTATACTTCCTTGTGTCTGAGACGTAAGGCTACCTATGGTCTTCTCAAAAATATTGGCATACTGCTTCTCCGCCATATTGTTAATCACAGAATTTCTGAGATCAGTCAATATTCCTCTATTGCTCCATCCATCAGGAAATCCATCGAAACCCACATTTTCTGCCGTAACTCTATTTCCAATGGAGTATTCATTGTACTGGTTTCCCGCTTGAAATGGGTTTTTCCCACTCAGCGAAATATTCATAGAAACTTCTGGAATCGAATTCATATCCTGAAGTAAATCTGCCATTCTTCCGCCGACGCCCACAGCAGTTCTTGTCTGAGGTATGGATGTCTGCCATTGCATAATCTGGTCAGAATGAGAGTACAACCCTAAGGGCAACTTCTTAATTCCATTTTCATATTCCGCCTTGGAGACAATAGGTTCAATCAGGGTTCCTACATTGGAAACAAAAGATAAATCTTTATCCTCGAACATCTGTGCCACTTCTCCCATTCCTGCATGGACATGATAGTCTACATCTTTAAGCTTGAGGAGCTTAGTAGGGTCGTCCCTATCCAGGGATAGAGAAGGACCGCGTGTGTCCAGATAATCCTTATAAGGACCAGAAGAAAGCGAACCTCCTGTAGGGACTAGTACATTGTGGGTATCACATCCTCCTGCTAGAAGTATACATACTATGGCCTTATAGTCTGAGGTATTCTCAATTATATGAGGCCTAGCAGACACCGTATTAATCATTCCTAGATTGAGTGCAGTTGATAAGAAAGCAGTACTACCGACAGCAGCGCAACTTGCCTGACCTAAGAATTTTCTTCTTGATATAGTTCTTTTACACATAATTATCTGTTTATAAGGTATTCTGGAGAAGTAAGAATTAAATAAGCAGCAATCTGAATCCGTTCTCTCTGTTGGTCTTCATTGTCATTTTCTAATCTGGAAACAAGATCAATCATCTCTGCTATGCTTTCTGAGCTGACTCTCCCATGTGCAAATATGAGATTAAACTTATCGAAGAGTTCTACCAGTTTATCATCGGATGTATATGCATAATAGTCTTCATAATTTAGTTCTGTAGTCTCTCCATCTCTTACTGCATCTGGTTCATCATCATACTTTCTCCACTCATCCCCATAATTCTCATAGAACAGCCATCGGTATAATCCATTAATCCAACCTGTTATGGTCTGTGAATCCGTAATCTGAAATACTGGAGCAACCTTATCTGCATCTTCTATCGCTCCTATAGGCGTATAATCTCGCTGAAAAAAGTTAAATACACTTGGACTGTTGAGTGGGCGCTGTCCAGACCTTTCAAAAATATCATTCATTACATTCCTAAAATTGCCAGAGGTCGTATAACCATTCATCGCCTTACCTAAATGAATATACCTAATAAAGGGTTCTCTTAAACTTCCAAAGTCGTTAGCTTGCCCTTCCATACAACTTGTTGCTTCTTCATCTAAAAGGATGGCTTTCACTACAGCTCCTAGATTCCCTCTCATTCCATTTCCGTCATTAACGAATACTTCTGACACACGCTCCACGTAAGCAGGGCTTGGATTAGAAGTTACCAACCTCTGGATAAGGAAGGTACAGACGAATGGTGGAGTATTAGGATGATTAAATAGATTGTCAAGGGCGTCTTTTATATCCGCTTTACCATCAACTGGATTCCTATCAGGCGTCGTTTCATTATTTAATAAGTACTTAACTCCTGGTTCATGCTCATCATCATACATCTGCATCGGATATTTCCAACTGTCATCTTCTTTATGCCACCCTCTACCAAATTTTTCTTGATCTCCCCATGTGAGTCCTGTAAAGATTTTAGAATACTCTAGTATATCATCATTGTCATAAGTAGCTATGGGATCCCCATTTCCGTCTAATTTTCTAGTCCCATCCATATTCAGCTCATATAAACCGATTGTAAAAAGTTGCATTACCTCTCTTGCATAATTCTCGTCCGGAAATACATTATTGATCACATCCGTTTTCGGATTATTGATATAAGTTAAGTAGTTTCCCATGGAAGCATTATAAGTCACGCTATCTAGTATGGTCCGATAACTACCGAATGCATTGTTTAGCAATTTGTCATAATAGTGAGATAATGCTGTAGGCTCTCCTGAGAAATTAGAATTAACAGATATGACCAGAATCTGACTCAACGCATAAGCTACCCGCTGTCGCAAAAGATCATTCCCCTTCATATGATAATCATACCAAGCATTCCACCACATGGATTGATTTTCATTGGGTGGATTCGTAGGGTCATAAGTAGCGTTGTCTAATTCGTACTGATGTAAATCCTGGACTTTCTGGTACAAGGTTGTCGCTGGCAATACACCCAACTGAGCATCTATCCACGCTTCATACCCCATGGCTTCCACATTATCTATATCCTGATAGGTATAACCCATAGCTGCAAAAGATAAAAACCTAGATGCAGCATTCTTATTGGGGTATAGACCTTCGTGATTAATAGTCTGCTCTGGGGATGTATCTCCAGAACTATTGCTAGCGCTTACTGCACTTGGAGGATTTTCTCCGAAACCAATAACAAGTGTATCCATCTGAGCCACAGAGCTTATAGGCACCATAAGACACATGCTTACCCCTAGAAGATATTGAAACAACTTCATGCGTTGAAATTTAGGTATGGATATTTTATTTATTGTTAGACAGTTCAGCGACTGCAGCCTTAAGTTCTTGTAACTCTTTCTTCAACAGGTCGTTTTCTTTCTTGATGGCTATGGTATGCTGCCACAGCCATTCGATCTGAGCCAGTAACTTAGCATCCATATAAATCATTTCATAACCTTCCTTAACCAATTCTCCCGCTGATGGCATTCCAGGAAGATGAGAATCACTAGTAATCTTATCTTCTACTTGTTTTAAGGTCGGTGTACTATTGAAGGCATGGTCTGACCACTGGCTCTCGCTTCTGAGAGCAACTTTTACACGTTCTGTAAGAACGCCATTCTGGACATATAGGCTATAATTTCCTACTATATTAATCAAGGAAGTATCCCCGATTACCACCTTACCATTGGGTGTAAGCAATAGCATTTCTTGTTGTGCGTTACCTTGAAAAGAAAATGCTATGAAAGCAATAAAGACTGTTATGAGTGATTTCATGAACCCCATTTTTTTATAATTAGAATAAAAATGTCAATAGATTAATTAGGGCAATTAAATTGCCGTCCTATACGTCGATTTGTGAAGTGAGTTCCTCAATAATACAGGCTGGAATGTCCTGATGAGGAATTAGGAAAATTAACATCTACATTATCAATAGAGAAATAGTAAAGCAGTTAATATATACCTGTGTAAACTTCTTGACGAATAATTACACTCATTGAGGGATCTTCATAACTATTCCGGATGTAAAATAAAGAAAGCAATGGTAACGGTAGTCAGGTAAAATAACCATTCTATGATCAGGGTATTCACTGAAAAAGGCCTACCATACGGATAAGAAAGGAAGAAAAAATGTCTCCAGTGCTAATAATCGAAGTAAAGAATAAGATCAAGAAAGACCTAGGCATTAAGAGCAGCAGCTCCACCTACAATCTCAGAAAGCTCTTTAGTAATGGCTTCTTGACGTGCTTTATTGTAGTTGATCTTTAACTCCTTCAAGAGTTCTTCTGCATTCTCTGTAGCATTATCCATGGCGGTCATACGAGCACCATGTTCAGAAGCGTGGGTGTCATAAACACACTTCTGCACTGTGGTTTTCAAGATACTAGGAACAAGCTCTTCTAGAAGCTCTATCTTACCAGGTTCGAAGATATAGTCCACCTTGGCCTCTTTTCCTTCTTCCTTCGTTCCCTGTAGTTTAGGGACAGGAAGAAACTGTATGGTTTCTGGAAACTGCAATGCTGCATTTCTAAAACGACCGTAAGAAATATCTACTCTATCATATTCCCCTTCTGCGAACTTATCCATCGCTGATAGTGCCGCTGCCTCAATGTTCTCAAATGTCAGGTCCGTAACGAGCGCTACATGATCATTAACAATATTGGCTTTTGGGTAATTCTTACGGAAGAACTCCCCCCCTTTTTTTCCAATAGCAATGATGTCTAGATTTCCTAGATTGTATTGATCGGAATAAGATTCATTGATTGTTTTAATGGCAGACTTTATCACATTGGCGTTAAAGGCTCCACACAATCCCTTATTAGATGTAACCACAATAATGGCTACTTTATTGATTTCTCTTGTCTTGCTGAAAGTAACATCTGCATCACCTTCTAGATTAGAAAGAATGTTGACAAGCATACTGTTAAGTTTATCAGCATAAGGCCTCATCTGTACGATGGCTTGCTGAGCTTTACGAAGTTTAGCAGCTGAAACCATCTTCATCGCCTTAGTTATCTGCTGAGTCGACTTAACTGATTTTATCCTTTCTCTTACTTCCTTTAACTGTCCAGACATGAAATCAATTTATATATTGAATGGTTTCTGCGTAGAACAATTGAACTGCGCTACACAGAAACCTTAAAAATTTATTTGGCGAATTGAGGGGTTAATTCTGAAGCTACCTTCTGCAAGGTATTCGTTACTTCATCTGTTAACTTACCTTGTCTCAATGTATCAAGAACTTCCTTGTGGCTTTGCTCAAGAGTTGTCAGATATAAATCTTCAAACTCAGCAACTTTATTGACAGGAACATCCTTTATCAATCCTTTAGTTCCTAGATAGATAATAGCAATCTGCTTCTCTACAGATACTGGAGAGTATTGTGCTTGCTTAAGAATCTCCACATTACGCTTACCCTTCTCAAGTACAGCAAGTGTTGCTGGATCAAGATCCGAACCAAACTTAGCAAATGCCTCAAGATCTCTATACTGTGCCTGATCTAGTTTCAGTGTACCTGCAACCTTCTTCATAGACTTTATCTGCGCGGAACCTCCTACTCGAGATACAGAGATACCTACATTAATCGCTGGTCTGATACCTGCATTAAACAAGTTGTTCTCAAGGAAGATCTGACCATCTGTAATAGAAATCACATTGGTAGGAATATATGCCGATACATCACCCGCCTGTGTTTCGATAATAGGTAGAGCGGTTAGTGATCCACCACCTTTTACTATACCTGCATTCTTAAGAGAATCAGGAAGGTCGTTCATACTCTGAGCGATACCGTCGTTGTCAATAATCTTAGCCGCTCTCTCTAGTAGTCTAGAGTGAAGGTAGAATACATCTCCCGGATAAGCCTCTCTACCTGGAGGACGTTTAAGTAGAAGAGATACCTCACGGTATGCTACTGCCTGCTTAGATAAATCATCATATATGATCAATGCTGGTCTTCCAGTATCTCTGAAGTACTCGCCTATAGCAGCTCCTGCGAATGGTGCATAAAACTGAAGTGGTGCAGGATCAGAAGCAGATGCTGAAACGATTACTGTGTA
>CALIQO010000597.1 GCA_938044055.1 uncultured Saprospiraceae bacterium | reverse complement strand
ACACAATACAAAAAAAAAATACTTCGAAATAGATTGTCTAACCAATAATCATGGAATCTGGTTTCCGTGATTTTTTTTACCTTGTAATGATAAATTCAATTCATGGCTTTAAGAGACTTACGAAAAACTTTTTTGGGGATTTCGAGCAGTTTACAATTTTATAACCACTTGTTGTTATATAACCTCATTGATCAATTTTAAATCATAGAGAAATGTCTTTTTTCAATTACAGTGCAAAAGTGTCTGACAACAATGTAGAATATCAACTCTCTCTGTACGACATAGAACTGATAGAAATTAATACGGAAGCATGGGTAGATAAGTTAGTGCCTCCCGATGATTTATGTGCATTCTTAATGGATATGATAGATTTCAGATTTAAGGATAATCTAGAAGAAGGATCTAGAAAAAAGCTGGCGGCGATGTTGTTGAACATGAACTATTTCAAATTCAATGATTATTTATTTAAAGCCAAGAAAAATGTAAACAAAGGGGTTCAGAAAGAATGGAAGAAGAAAACACTTAACAACATTTTAAATAGCTCGAGAGAAAAGCACCGCCAAGCGGAAGAATTAAAACAAGGGAAGCCTCTTTCCCCTAAAGCCCATAAAATAGTCTATGAGGCAAACTATGAAGCTATTCGCAGAGAAAGGATTATGGCGAGCCTCACACCTGATCGACTTAGAGAAGTTAAAAAGATTGTCAAGGATTACGAAGCACTAGCTGTAAACAGTATTTCCTGTACAGGTTATGAGCCTGAAAAATCTATTTCTATCGGTAGCTCTAAACTGGGAGGACTGGCACACCTGCCTGCAGGGGTTGAATATCCTGTCGATGAAAAGGGAAATGAAATGATCTTACTGGCACAGATCAATATTGAGGAAGTATACAAGTTGCTTCCTGATAATATATCACGTAAACGAGGAGTGCTGTCTTTCTTCGTCGCCGACGGTGCGCTTAAAAGGAAGAATGATCACGCTTTTAGCATAAAGTATTATCCAGATGTCAAGGTCTTAGAAGCTAAGATTCCAAGTAAGGTTACAAGCTATCATGAAACACCATTGCATTGTGAAAAAACCAATAGTCTGCCTATATCCCCATGGTCTTCCTACGAAAACTTCATAGATAAAATGGGTAGTGAAGCCATTCATGTTGAAGAATTTATCCAAGGCAGTTATAAAGATCTAGGTTCATCATTCCTAGGGTATGGAATCAATATTGAGATGAGACCCCTGATGCACAACGGAGTCAATGTCTCCGATAAAATAGATGAATTCATTCCTCTATTAATTGTTAAATCCCAGCACGACAAAGGTGTTGAGAAACCCTTAATGATAGGTGATGCAGGCGATGTAGGTTTTTTCATTAAGCCTGAAGATTTAAAGAAGTGGGATTTTTCTCAAGTTGCAATGACAACTTATAATTGATATATAATAGATTGTGTTATCTCACTGTTATTCTTAGAGGAGGCCTCATGGATAAGTAAGAATGCGTTGTGTACTTATTTCATTAGTTTAGTATTTATCGTAGTCACTCTTTGACATTCAAGCGCATAGCCAGTAGGTCGGGTTTGAAGTTCTTCTTTTCATAAGCGCGAATGGCAGCTTCATTAGATGCATATACTTCTAGCTGGATTTCACTTGCATTCCTGCTGGATGCCCACTTAATTAAGCGATCAACGATTTTCCCATTGATGCCTTGGCCTCTATATTCAGGCACCACATACATAAAACCCAGGTAAGCGAAGTGTGTATGATTCTTGTAACTGCTTGCTAGTTTTATCAAGGCATATCCTGAACCGACGATTCTCCCTTCTGCCACAGCTACTAAGACCTCAGAATCATCGTTCTCAATCAGTTCTTCGATGTTGTAATACTGAATAGGGTCTTCTGCTAAAGTAGATGTCATAGTTCTTTCATACTTAATGATTTCTTGCTCTATCCACCTAAGCCTGTCTATGTCTTTAATATGGGCCGTCCGAATTTCCATAGGCTGTATTTTGAATGTGCAATATTAACAACCTTATGCTGGTAATCCAATTCATATAAAACGATTGTAAAACAAAATACCGATGATCCGTATATAAGTAATGTCATTATTCTGAATAGGTTATACGAATAGATCTCTTCTTGTTTTCAGAACATAGGAGATAGAATAATTGTTAAAAGGAGGAAGAATGTTTTCCTTTGTAGTTGAAAAATATACTTACATGTTTAATACAGATGCACTCCTTGATATCGTACAGTTAGAACAACTGGATATAGGACTCTTTCGAGGTCAGAACTATATGACTCCATGGAAGCGGGTATTCGGTGGGCAAGTACTCGGCCAGGCACTTAATGCAGCTTATCAGACAGTGCCTGAGGATCGACTCGCTCATTCTATACATGGATATTTTATCTTGAGCGGAGATGTCGACAAGCCTATAATATATCAAGTAGAAAACTTGAGAGATGGAGGATCATTCACTACAAGGAGGGTAACAGCAAGTCAAGGAGGAAAAGCCATCTTTATCATGTCTGCATCCTTCCAGCTAGAGCAAGATGGATTCGACCATCAGATTCCTATGCCGGAAGTGATCAATCCAGAAAACTTACTAGCAGATTATGAGATTGCCGAGCGACTCAAAGAAAGGTCTCCAGAAGTGGTCAATATTATTAAGTACCGACATCAATCTGCCATCGAGTTCAGACCGGAGGACCAATTCCAGTTTGAAGAAGTTCTGCCAGGATCGATGGAGCGTAAGGTATGGATGAAACTAGCAGAAGAAAAAGATCTGACTATTCCGCTTCAGCACCAGTTGCTGGCGTATGCTTCTGATTACAACTTACTGGTGACTGCTTTCTTCCCTTATCGAACACCAGAAAACTCTAAAAACTTTTTTATCGCCAGCCTAGATCATGCAATGTGGTTTCACAGAAACTTCGACTTCAACGATTGGTTGCTGTACAATGTCAGTAGTCCGAGTGCCTCTAATAGTCGTGGCATGGGGCATGGAAAAATCTATAACCGTCAGGGGGAACTTATATGCAGTGTAATGCAAGAAGGATTGATAAGAATTAAGCGATCCTAATAAGTAGTTAGTTTAAAGATTATAGGTTTTTCACTTCTGACACAAGCTTCTGAATGCTGTCTTTGGCATCTCCGAATAGCATCTTGTTGTTGTCATTAAAGAATAGTGGATTCTGGATTCCAGCATAACCGGTACTCATACTCCGCTTAAGAACGATGGTATGTTTTGCTTCCCAGACATTAAGAACAGGCATGCCATAGATCGGACTTCCGGGATCATCATAAGCAGCAGGGTTGACTACATCATTCGCCCCGACGACGACAACGATGTCGGTATTAGGTAGGGCATCATTGGCTTCTTCTAAGTCCAGTAATTTAGGGTAGGGGACATCTGCTTCTGCCAGCAGTACATTCATATGTCCTGGCATTCTTCCTGCTACAGGATGGATGGCATATCTTACCTCGACACCATTTGCCTCGAGCATGTCATCTAGTTCCTTACAGACTTTCTGAGCTTGTGCAACGGCTAATCCGTACCCTGGAACAATCATCACACTCTGCGAATAAAACAGTTGTATAGCGGCATCAGAGATAGAGATTTCTTTTACTACTTGGTCACCGGTATCCCCATTTGCAGAAGCGGAATTGCCTCCCCAGCCACCTATGATTACATTAAGCAACGACCGGTTCATGGCCTTACACATCAGAACAGTGAGGATGGTTCCTGAAGCACCGACGAGTATACCGCCGACAATCATAATCATATTATTATAGATCAATCCTGCCGCTGCTGCCGATAATCCGGTGAATGAATTTAAAAGCGAAATAACAACAGGCATGTCTGCACCACCGATCGGACCGACGAATGAGAAGCCATATATCAAGGCCACAATTGTAAACACAATGGCTATGGTTAAAGTCCCACTCAATCCTATTCCTACAAGGTATCCTCCGAAGGCAACCGTACCTATGAGAAGGATCATATTAAGTATGTTGTGGCCCTTAAAGGTGACATGCTTGTCTCTGACCTTTCCGTCCAACTTTAAGTAAGCGAGAATACTTCCTGTAAATGCAATGGCACCAATCCACAAGGTGAAAATCATAATAGCCAGTGGACCGAGGCCGATCTCAACCCCATTGTTGTAGAACAAGTACAATTCTATAAGTACTAGAACTACAGCACAAGCTCCACCCAGTCCATTGAATATGGATACCAGCTGGGGCATTGCGGTCATTTCTACTTTCTTCGCAGCAAGCCATCCGATGATTCCACCGATGATCATACCTCCTGCGATCCACAAGTAGTTGCCATGTGCCCCCTCAAATGGGTAGATCAATGTAATGATAATAGACAAGCCCATGCCGATGGCAGCCTTGATGTTTCCTTTTCTAGCAGTATCTGGAGAACTGAGTTGTCTCAGTCCTACGATAAAGGCGAGAGCCCCTATAAGATATCCTATGTTTAGTATGGTTGATAACATGATCTGTTCAGTTTATATGGCCTACGCTTTTTTCTTTTTAAACATTTCCAGCATCCTATCCGTCACTGCGAATCCTCCGACAACATTGATCATGCCTAGTATGATTCCTACAGTTCCTAAAACCAAGGTGAATAAATCACTGGCATCAGCTCTCCGTATCAGTAGAATGGCTCCGATGATTACGACGCCGCTGATGGCATTGGCTCCGGACATAAGTGGCGTATGTAGGACAGTAGGCACCTTACTAATCAACTCGAAGCCCAGCATAATTGTGAAAGCTAAGAGGTAAATCATGAGTAGATTCTGGTCCACGAAAGAGAGTATATTTTCCATGAAGAAGTGTTTTTTAATGGGCTGAAGTAATCTGACAAGAGGTAACAATTTCATTGTCTTCACCGACAGTTAAGTTGCCTTCTTTTATGATAAGCTTAAGGAAGTTCATGACATTGTTGCCGTACAATGTGGAAGCGTCTTGTGGCATCGATTGAGACAGGTTAGAATCTCCGATTATAGTTACACCATTTTCTGTTGTTGAGATGCCTTCTTGCGTGAGTTCGCAATTGCCACCACTGGAAGCAGCAAGATCCACAATGACAGATCCACGTTTCATCTTAAGAACGGTAGAAGCAGGAACTAGGATAGGGGCTTTTCTTCCTCTTACTTGTGCTGTTGTTATAACAACATCTGCTTTAGAGGCATGTTCTTGCACTTTGGCCTGCTGGCGCTTGATGTATTCTTCAGACTGCTGTACTGCATATCCGCCTGCATCTTTATCGTCAGCTGCACCTTCTACTTCTATAAACTTAGCACCGAGACTCAGAACTTCTTCTTTAGCGGCAGCCCGCACGTCGAATGCTTCTACCATGGCACCTAATCTTCTCCCTGTAGCGATGGCTTGTAGTCCAGCAACGCCTGCACCTAAAACCAGAATAGTGGATGGTTTTACACTTCCAGCTGCAGTAATCATCATCGGAAAATATCTAGGAAGGTGCTGAGCAGCAGTAAGCACAGCCTTATAACCAGATATAGAAGCCATG
>CALIQO010000596.1 GCA_938044055.1 uncultured Saprospiraceae bacterium | reverse complement strand
AAGAAGATTCTTCAAATACACGGAGTGCATTTATTGCAATGGAGACCTGCCCTGAATCCTGGGATTTACACCGTTCAATCCACGACATGATATCCCGATCTTCACCGGGGCAAAACAGAAATAAAGAAATTAAAACCCATAAACCCATCTGACCACATTTAAATCCTAAAAGGATCACAAGCACCATTTAAAATTGTCCTTGCTTCCGATAATGGAAAATAGGTAAATCTCAAATGGTTTCCGAGCAAAATCAACACTATATTTTAATAAACTCAAGAAGTGCCGATAAAGCATACTATGTATGAGTATAATCTCAAAAAATGGAAAATGTGACAAGAATTCTTGTCTAAACTGCGTAATGATTACCAGAAAATCAGCATCAACTCATGTACAAAGCTTAAAATTGATTAGATCTCAATGGATGTCTTTCATTTCTTAAAGGCGACATTAGTGAGAATTAGGACTAACCTCAGCGGATTCATTGTCGGCTTGAACACTTCCAGATTGACAGCGTAAGGCGCTTTTTAATCATTTTATAAGTGAATATTGATTTACTCATCTTCTAAATCAAGCGTTATGAGAGTCACAACAACCTTACTTTTTATCCTAGTTAGTCCTATATTTCTCATGTCACAAGTCTATAAGTTCTGTGGCGAGGTAACCGATGAATCAGGACTTCCCTTAATAGGAGCTAATGTTATCCTTAATTCTGATCAAGCGACTATTACGAACATTGATGGCCTGTGGTGTCTAGAATCTAACCGAGACAGTATAGAAATAACAATCAGTTATACCGGTTATCAAACCAAGACAGAAATCTTCAATGATAGTGGAAAGCGTCATAAAACCACTCTTAAAGCTGGAGCACTTCTCGAAGAAATCGTTGTTACCGGTTATGGTAGGCACTTCAAAAGTAGTTTATCTCAATCTACCTTCAATCCCTATGAATCAGAAAAAGGGTCTAGAAAATATTCTGAATACAGTGAAAACAGATTCAAAAGAACTGCTGATGATGTAAAATCTACTTTTTCAATTGATGTCGATAATGCCTCTTATGCTCAAGTAAGGTCATTCTTAAACTATGACCAATCGGTTCCGAAGGATGCTGTCCGCATAGAAGAAATGATTAATTACTTCGAGTATGACTACCCTAATCCTTCTGGAGACCTCCCTTTTCTAGTTGACTGTGAATTGGGAAAGGCTCCATGGTCAGACAATCTGCTTATGAGAATAGGAATCCAAGGGAAAAAGGTTGAAGCCCACGAAAGCCCTCCCAACAACCTTATTTTCTTGATAGATGTATCTGGTTCTATGAGTCAAGAATTACAACTTCTTAAGCAGTCGCTTACACTTTTAGTCAATCAACTTAACCAAAACGATCGAGTAGCCATTGTGGTCTATGCCTCCGCTTCTGGCCTGGTATTACCGAGTACGTCAGGTAATGAGAAAAAACGAATTATAGAGGCCATTGAACATTTAGAATCTGGTGGAAGTACAGCTGGTGGAGAAGGAATAAAGTTGGCTTACAAGGTTGCAAGGAAAAACTTCATGCAGGATGGTAACAACAGAATAATACTCGCTACTGATGGTGATTTTAATGTAGGGATACAAACCTTCAATGGCTTACAAAAGCTCATTGAAAAAGAAAGAAACTCGGGCGTTTACTTGACTGCCCTAGGTCTTGGCGGCAATAATTTTCAAGATGCTACCATGGAATTACTTGCCAATAAGGGAAATGGAAATTACTATTTTATCGATACGGAAATGGAAGCAGAAAAGGTATTGGTCAGAAACCTGAGGTCTACCCTATTGACAATTGCAAATGATGTTAAATTGCAGCTGACATTCAACAGCCATGCAGTTGAATCTTATAGATTGGTCGGTTATGAAACGAGGATTCTTGAGCACGAAGACTTCGACAATGACCTAAAAGATGCTGGCGAAATAGGCGCTGGCCATCAAGTAACAGCATTGTACGAGATCGTACCGAAAGATAATTTCGATGCCCAGGATTTAGTAGCAGAATTAGACATCAGACATAAGCTACCTGACTCATGGAATAGCATAAAAACAGAATATCCTCTTCGTGGCATCTGGGCTAATGATGAAGAACTTAGCAGCAATTACTATAAAGCTGCGGGCATTGCACTATTCGGAATGCTTCTTAGAGACTCTGAACATAAAGGATATGGAGACTGGGATATGGTAGAATCTCTATTAAATACCTCTCAAGGAATGTTCTACGATGAATTTCTGGATGAAGCACTCAGGTTAGTAGAGAAGGCAGAAGTCTTGAGTGGTGAAGGAGGTTAACACATCTCAAACTTTTAAATTCTTGATGCTACTAAAGAATATACCATGGTTATTCATAAAAGTACCACCTCTTCGATTCAAGTCCAGTCTTCCACCTTTATAAGTTCTGGAAGGTAGACCGAATTCTTGAAACATGCAAGCGATGGCAGCATAGTCCCAGACACTGCCGCCACCGCTTTCTTTCTTCGGAAGTTTCACCATGCAGGCTGGACTATTTTCTAGGACCCTGATTCCATTTAATACGGAGCCCGCTCCAGCCAGCTCTTTCACTCTCGCCAATCCCAGTTCTTTGGCTTTTTCATGCAGCCATTGTTCAATGTCTGTTGCATGAGGTGTATCTATTAATTTACGATCAGTGACGTAAGTCAAGAAATTATTCTTGTGATTAATAATCCAGGCTTGGTTATTCTTATATACGCCTTTTCCTTTTATGGCATGATAAAATGTGTCTGTACTAGGATCATACACAACACCGATATGTGGTGTTCCATCTTGAGCAACAAGCGCAATTGAAACAGAAAAACCTGGATAACCATTTATAAATGGCAACGTGCCATCCATCGGGTCTACACACCAGAAAAAATCATTTTTAAATCGACTGCCATCGTCTTCTGTCTCTTCTGATAGCAAGGCGATATTATAATCTTTGCAGGTGGGTAATAAATGAGAAAGAATGGATTGCTCACTTGCCTTATCTGCCATAGTAACGACTTGTGCCGCATAACTAGATTGCCCTGGTTTTTTCTCTACTATAACATCATTATCCATGTGCTGTCTGATTATCTTGCCAGCAGAATAAGCCGCTTGAATCGCAATTTCGGAGAGGTATTCTAAATCCATCTTTATAGGTTATTGATCACTTCTTCTACCATACGTTCACTATAACTATTGATCTTCCAGTGTCCTGGACTCCACCCTTTCAAAAATCGATGGAAGTCTGCCCATGCGACGCGATACAGCGATCTCCATTCTGTTTCAAGAGCATCATTTCTTACTTCCATCGCTTTTTGAAGATACTCGAAATAAGTATCTAAAATCTGGGATTCTAGTCTTTCGCATTCCCGCTCTTCAAGACAAGATCCTATAAAATAAGCTACATCTTTCATGCCGCATCCACCCCCTACATATTGAAAATCTACTCCTGCAACGCTACCATCTTTGGAGAAACAAAAGTTGGCCAATTTCGCATCTCCATGGACAATGGTTTTATATCTGCAGTTATTTAATTTAGAATCGATTACTGATGCAGCATCCTTCAATCTTTTATCGTGCAATTTTTCTAATTCCTGGGGCCTGGTTTCAAGGTGCCAGTAAGTACCCACTTCCCAGAGTCCGTCTGGAACCTGTCCCAGATAACTGGCATGAAATTGAGCCAACCATTCTAAGCAAGCGGAAATGTCATTCCATCCAACTGAACCCTTGCGTAAATTAAATCCTGCTTCATCTAAGTCCTCTAACACCATCAACACTTCATCACCTTGCTTTTCAACGGCATAACAATGAGGAAGTCTAGCCTTGCTTAATTTACTATGGGTTTCATACCAGTGGGTTTCTACTTGGTACGACTTAATTTTTCGTTGATGACCGATATCTGTATTCCATCCACGCGGATGA
>CALIQO010000595.1 GCA_938044055.1 uncultured Saprospiraceae bacterium | reverse complement strand
ATAAGCCCTTTTCATGTATTCAATGAAGAAGGCAGGTATGACGTTTCTATAGATATAACCACACCCATCGGCTGTACAACTTCTAAAACTTTTACAGATTGGATTCTGATAGAACCTAAGCCGACCGCTGGATTTACTTTTACACCAGAAGTGCCTTCTATAATCAATAAGGAATTAACATTTACAGATGAATCTGAAGGGGCTATAGGATATCAGTATATTTTTGATGATTTGGGCGTTTCATTTGACAGTGATCCGGTTTTCGTTTTTCCAGATACGGGAATTTATATTGTACAGCAGGTTGTTGTTAACGAGTATAGTTGTACAGATACAATGACTACCATTGTCGACATTGCTCCTACGACTAATATCTTCATGCCTTCTGCATTTACGCCTAATAATGATGCCCTTAATGATCTATTCATAGGTATCGGGTTAAGTGACGGAGTATCAGATTATAATTTTAATATTTTTAATAGGTGGGGAGAGAAAGTTTTTGGTACGGATGATACATCTGTAGGATGGAACGGAAAGAAAAACAATTCAGGAAGAGAGTCACCTAGTGGAGTATATGTATTCGTTATAGATTATGTTACTTCTAGGGGAGAAAATGAACAGATAAAAGGTCACGTTACCTTGATTAGATAAACCATATGTCCGCTGCACTGAAAAGAAGCACTCGCTTATTTCTTATTTTTCCACTATGAATAAGGGGATTTACAAGCTATACTATCTCACTGTAATTCTTTTTTTATTGCTTCCTGTGTCTGGTAATTCTACCCATATTGTCGGAGGTGATATTACCTATGGTTGTGTAGGAATCAGTGCAGACAGTATGATTACACTTGTAATTACCTGTACCATATATCGAGATGCCATTAACGGTATTGCACCTTATGACAACATTGCAGAATTTGGAATATATAGAGGCGGAGCAAGGCGTTGGAGATCTGTGAGAACTGTGTCTACAGCAGTGAAGGATATTTCGGAAATACAAAACCCCAATGTTAATCCTTGCCTAGAGTTTCCCTCTAACATTGTTGTTGAAAAGGGGGTTTATCAATTCGAAGTAACGCTTAGGGTAATAGATGAGGAATATATGATTGCTTATCAGCGATGCTGTCGCAATGAAACCATTAATAATATAGTAGATCCAGGAAGTACAGGAGCAGCTTTTACAGTAGAGATTACTCCTTTTGCTCAGCGTCAATGTAATTCTAGTGCCGTATTTAGACAATTTCCACCGACGATAATATGTGTTAACGAGCGGCTAGATTTTGATCATTCAGGTCTTGATTTCGAGGGTGATGAATTGGTATATGAATTTTGTTCTCCTCTCACAGCTGGTGGTGTAGGTGATGGAGGACCATGTACCACTCCTTTACCGCCTGCTGCAAGTTGCCTCCCTCCATTTGACTTAGTTAAATTCCGAAGACCTTCTTATTCGGCGCTAGCTCCTCTGTTAGGTGATCCGATTGTAACAATTGATTCCAGAACAGGACAAATAACCGGTGTACCAAATATTGAAGGTCAGTTTGTAGTAGGGGTGTGTGTTAAGGAATTCAGGAATGGCAGATTGATGGCTACTATTAAACGGGATTTTCAGTTTAATGTAACTAAGTGTTTTAAGCCGGTTACTGCTCAACTAGATGATGCAGAGAGAATAGGTTTTCAAGAATATCTTATACGCGGGTGTGGCGCTTCAGAGATAGAATTTAATAATGCCAGTTTCGAGCCTGAGAATATTTTTTCTTATTCTTGGAAATTTGATATAAATGGTGAAGTGACATCTAGAGACAGAGATGGCGTATTCCAGTTTCCTGGACCAGGATTATTTAATGGTCTCATGATATTGAATGAAGGGGATCAATGTGCGGATACGGCTAAAGTCATTGTTGATATAAAACCGGAACTAATCGGGGATTTTATACCAGATTTTGATCCATGTGAATTTGGTCCTGTGGATTTCAAGATCAATATAGATACTTCTTCTGCAAGGTTAGAAAGATTAGATTGGGATTTTGGGGATGGCGGCGTAAGCACTCAGATAGCTCCTACACATCAATATGCTGAACCAGGAATATATTCCGTTAAGCTTTCTTTGCTTGATGAAAATAGATGTCGAGATACAGTTTATAAAGATATTTTATGGCAACCCGCACCAGAGATCGTGGTTGTAGAACCTTCTACTTTTATAGGTTGTAATCCTGGGGAAATCTTTTTCAACAACCTATCACTACCCATTGATAGTACGTATGATGTTTACTGGGAATTCGGAGATGGGAGTAATTCTTCAGATATAAGCCCTACTCATGTATATACGGAAGCTGGCAGCTATGATGTTTTGGTCGATATTACATCTCCCATAGGGTGTAATATCAGGAGAACTTTTAGAGATTGGATTAGGATAGAGCCTAGTCCGATAGCCGGATTCACGTGTGATCCACAACAGCCTGATAGATTTAACCCTACCGTTAACTTTACAGATCAGAGTACTGGAGCTATAGGGTGGCAATGGGATTTTTCTGGAGAAGGGGCTTCATTTATTCCTAATCCTATGTTTAAGTTTCCTGATACAGGATTATACCTGGTTGAACTTGTTGTTGTTAACGAAAATTCTTGTACAGACACTATGGCTAAAGTAATCGATGTATTACCAATTGTTACCTTACATATGCCCAATGCTTTTACCCCTAATAATGATACAAAAAATGACCTGTTTCTAGGTAAAGGTGATCTCGAAGGTATAAAATCTTATAACCTCCAAGTCTACAATCGATGGGGTGAAATGATCTTTCAGACACTTGACCCTTATGAAGGGTGGAATGGTCAGAAAGATAACAATGGAGAGCGTTCACCTATAGGCGCTTATGCTTATAAAGTACTGTATGTAGATCCCAGAGGACAAGAAAGAGAGCTAAAGGGTACCATTACATTAATTAGGTAAAATTAGGTTCAAAATAAATTGTACGAATACTTATTGAATAATAAATAAAATCAGTTATCTTTGCACTTCTTTTGAGAAAAGTTAAAATGCGATCCGATGGATTTAATAAAATATGTGGAAGATCAAGTTTCGATAGAACTTAAGCATCCTTCATTCAGACCTGGAGACAATATTGCAGTTAGTTATAAGATTGTCGAGGGTGATAAAGAAAGAATTCAGATATTCCGTGGAGACGTACTTCAGATTAAAGGTCACGGAGCGACTAAGACCTTTACAGTAAGAAAGATGTCTAGTGGTATAGGAGTAGAGAGAATATTTCCACTGTCATCTCCTAACATTGTAAAAATAGAGGTTCTAAAGCATGGAAAAGTAAGAAGAGCTAAACTATATTACTTAAGAGAACTAGTCGGTAAGAAAGCTAAAATTAAAGAAAAGAAGTTCGTTAAGAAGTCATAGTACTTTTTTTAACAAGATATATCACCGCCACTTCCTTGAGGAGTGGCGGTTTTTTTTTGCATATTTTCTATTATGCTTGACCAAGTTGTTACATTTGCGACTTATCAGAAGAACTTATGGCCAACCAATACGATAAAAGAGGCGTTTCTGCTGGAAAACAAGATGTACATGCTGCGATAAAAGGTCTCGACAAGGGACTTTACCCCAATGCATTCTGTAAAATTCTTCCTGACGTTGCTGCCGGGGATCCTGATTATTGCAACATCATGCATGCCGATACTGCTGGCACCAAGACCAGTCTTGCGTATATGTATTGGAAAGAAACAGGAGATTTATCTGTATGGGAAGGCATTGTTCAAGACTCCATTGTGATGAATCTTGATGATATGGCTTGTGTAGGTTGCACCACAGATATTGTTCTATCATCTACAATTGGTAGAAATAAAAACCTCATTCCAGGTGAGGTAATTAAGACCATCATCCAGTATACCCAGAAGTTCTTAGACATGCTACGAGATTATGGGATAGATATTTTTTCTGCTGGAGGAGAAACTGCGGATGTAGGAGATATTGTAAGGACGATAGATGTAGGGTATACAGCTTTCTCTAGAATGAAAAAATCTTCTGTTATCAATGTAGATATACAAGAAGGCGATTACATAGTAGGTATAGCTTCTTATGGTCAGTCAACTTATGAGGAATCATACAATGGTGGAATGGGGTCCAATGGTTTAACCTCTGCTCGCCACGATGTATTCCATAAGGTGTACAAGGCTAAGTATCCTGACTCCTACGATCACAATACTCCGCCTGAAGTAATTTTTATAGGAAGCAAGAAGCTTACCGATAAATTAGAAATAGAAGGCTCATCGATTACTGCTGGAAAACTAGTATTATCTCCTACCAGAACATATATGCCAGTTATCAATGATATTTTAAAAGAAACAAGAGGAAATATCCATGGTTTAATTCACTGCACGGGTGGCGCACAGACTAAAGTATTGAAATTTCTAGATAAGCCATTGCATATCCGTAAGAACAACTTACTACCTGTGCCTCCATTGTTTCAGATGATCAGAAAAGAAAGTGGAGTGGGGTATAAAGAGATGTTTGAAGTGTTTAACATGGGGCATAGACTGGAGTGTTATGTGGATAATAAGCAAGCCGCACATGCAATAATAGATATAGCACGATCCTTTAATATTGATGCCCAGATTATAGGGCAAGTAACTAAATCTGAAAATCCTAAATTGACAATAACCCACGAAGGCATGGATTATAAATATTCTGAATCTTAATCCCTTATTCTTCTTCGGAGTCTCCCGTTATAACAGATTCTGCCTTGTCCATTAAATCTTCAGCTTTATCTACAACCCCTTCTCCGATATCTTTTACTTTCTCATAAGCAGATTTAAGTTTTTCATTATCTAAGGCCTTATCTGCAATTTCTTTTCCTTTATCTACCATACTTGATGCCGTCTCAGATATATCCTTTCCTAGCTCCTCAGCACTGTTCTTAAGTTTTTCAAGCGTATCTTCGTTGATAATATCTTCCGCTTTTTGCCTTCCTTTTTCATACAACTCTCCAGCTTTTTCAGCTACGGCTCCTGTGGCTTCTTTAGCTTTATCTATGGTGCCTGTAATGTACTCGCTTTCAAGGGCATCATCTATGAAATCTGTAGATTTATCGATTGTATTCTTTACCGTTTTGCCTGCGAAGCCTAGGAAGTTTAGAATTTTCTTAATCATAATTGCTTGATTCGTTCAGTTGAGATATTTAAGATACAATAAGAAAAGGAATAGATGCTACTTCTTCTATAAATAAATGATTCTTACAGTCGTAGGCTACAGTTATATTCTTTAGAAGTAATAGAAGCTCCATAATTTTTATAAAAGTCCTGAGCGTTGTGGTTCCAATCTGAAACAAGCCATCTCAATTCTATACAACCCTTATTAATGCATATGGCTTTCACCTCATCGAGAATACCTTTACCTATACCACAACCTCTGTATGATTCTCTGATGTACAGGTCATCAAGAAATGCAGACTTTCCTTTCCATGTGTGGTAGGTGTAGCAGAACGAAGCATATCCACATGGTTTATTGTTTTCATCTAAAGCCATTATCCAAGTGACAGTGTCCCAATCTTCTGCCATTCTCTCTGGATTGTTTTCAACACCATCTGGTTCTTTTTGGAATTTGGCAAATTCTAAGATCATGGTGAATAAAGAAGGAATGTCTTCTTTTGTTGCAATTACATACTTCATCTTCTGTGGTTTATGAGTACCCTATGTAATTAAAAGGCGTAATAGAAAGCAACTCTTTCTTTATGCTATCGCCTACTTCTAATTCATGTATAAATGCATGAATGCTATTCTTGTCAATAGTAGAATTACCTCTAGTAAGCTTTTTAAGAGCTTCATAAGGTTCTGGATATGATTCTCTTCTCAATATGTTCTGAATGGCTTCGGCAACAACAGCCCAGTTATCTTCAAGATCTGCTACTAGGACTTCTTTCTTTAGCACAATTTTATCTAGCCCTTTCATGATTGATTTAAGAGCAATTAACATATGCCCAAATGGAACGCCTACATTTCTAAGAACAGTACTGTCGGTCAGGTCTCTCTGTAATCTTGATATAGGAAGTTTATTGCCTAGATGCTGCAAAATTGCAGTAGCCATTCCTAAGTTGCCTTCAGCATTTTCGAAATCTATGGGATTTACCTTGTGGGGCATCGCTGAAGAACCGACTTCACCAGCGATAACTTTTTGTCCGAAGTAATCCATAGAGATGTACGTCCAGATATCTCTACATAAGTCAATAAGTATTGTGTTGATTCTCATTAGATTATGAAACAGTTCTGCTAGATTATCATAGTGTGCTATCTGTGTTGTTTTTTGCGATCGATCTAGATTGAGCTGGTTTTCTACAAACTCATTTGCGAAAGCAACCCAATCGATATCGGGATAAGAAACCTTATGGGCATTGAAGTTACCTGTCGCTCCTCCAAATTTAGCCTTCAATCTAAGATTAGTAACCGTATTAATCTGGACTTGTAATCTTTCTATGAATACCTCTATCTCCTTTCCTAAGCTTGTCGGAGATGCTGGCTGTCCATGGGTTCGCGCAAGCATAGGAACTCCCTTGTATAAAGCTGCTTTCTCTATCAACTGCTTCATCACTTTATCTATCATCGGAGAAAGCACATCCTGGACTGCATCTCGTATAAGCATAGGCGTGGCAGTGTTGTTTATGTCTTGAGAAGTCAAGGCAAAGTGAATGAATTCTAAATGAGCATCTAGACCTACTTTTTTTAATTTATCCTTGATAAAGTACTCAACTGCCTTGACATCGTGATTGGTAGTCCGTTCAATATTTTTAATCTCCTGTGCATCTGCTTCACTGAAGTCTGTATATATTTTTTCTAGTTTCTCAACCACTTCAGAATCAATATTCTGTAACTGTGGTAGTGGAATCCTACACAAGCCTTGGAAATACCTAATCTCAACCTCTACTCTGTATTTAATAAGGGCATACTCAGAGAAGTAAGATTGTAATTCTGTAGTTTTTGAGGCATACCTGCCATCTATAGGAGAAATTGCATGCAACATGGAATCTGTATTATTAGTCAATAAAGTTAGTGGGAATACTATCGGTAATCCGCTTTATATAGTAGTAAGTTTCTATCTGAGACCTTACCGCAAGATCTGATGTATTTCGGTTATAATCATTGGTATCTGTGATGTGGATTTTTCTTGATTTAACGTTGTCGTTAATCTGAATGGCAAGGATGTCTTCAAGCATTTTTTTAACCTTTTCATCATAGATGGGAAACATGGTTTCTACTCTGCGGTGGAGATTCCTTTCCATCCAGTCTGCAGAAGAAAGGTAAATTTTCTTCTTACCACCAGCATGAAACATAAACACCCTAGCGTGCTCAAGAAATCTGTCTACTATGGATATGGCTTGAATCTTTCCACTCACACCCTTAACGCCAGGCACAAGGCAACATATGCCTCGGATTATGAGTTGGATTTCGACACCTTTTTCTGAAGCAACATATAAGGCTTCGATCATTTCTTCGTCCTGGACAGAATTCATCTTAAGGACTATTTTAGCTTTCTTACCTTCTTCTGCCGCTTGTATTTCATCATCTATCAACTTGAGTAACAGAGGTTTAAGGTTGAATTGTCCCACACCTAGATGTTCGAACTTCCTTGTTGGTTTCACCTTGGTTTCAAGATAAGAGAAAACCCGTGCAGCCTCACTTGTTAGGTCTTTATCAATAGTGAATATGCCTATATCGGAATAGACCTTAGCCGTATCTTCATGGAAAT
>CALIQO010000594.1 GCA_938044055.1 uncultured Saprospiraceae bacterium | reverse complement strand
CGCCATGGCTAAGCCTGATGACAGAAGTATAAATTACGACTACGTATTCGACACAGAAGAACTCGGATTAGAACCTGGAGACGAAGTGACATTTTACTTCGAGGTTTATGACAATGATGTAGTTAATGGAAGTAAATCTAGCAAGACAGGTATTATGACCTTTGCTAAACCAACCATAGAGGAGCTGGAAGAGATGAAGGATGTTAACGAGGAAGAAATAAAGAAAGAGTTACTCAAGAATTTAGAAGAGACGAAGAAAATTCAGAAGCAGTTGAAAAAATTGAGAGATGAATTGCTTCAGAAGAATGAACTGGATTGGCAGGATAAAAAAGAAATTGAAAAGCTCTTAGAAAAACAGAAAGAGCTGCAAGAGAAGATGGAGAACGCTAAGGAGAAGTTTGATGAAAATCAGAAAAACGAAGAGCAGTTCAACCCTCAGAATGAAGAGACTCAGAAGAAGCAAGAAAAATTAGAAGAGTTGTTCGAGAAGGCAATGGATCCTGAGCGCATGGATCTCATGAAGCAGATAGAAGAATTGTTGCAAGAACTCAACAAGGAAGATGCGATTGAGATGATGGAAGAAATGCAGTTCAATGAAGAGAACCAGGAGCAAGATATGGAGCGTCTCCTAGAGCTGTATAAGCAGCTGGAAATGGAGAAAGAGATTCAGGATATGAGTGAGAAACTGGAAGAAATGGCGGAAAAGCAAGAAGAGCTTGCAGAGCAGACTGAAGAGGCAGAAGAGAAAAACCAGGATACAGAAGAGATCCAGAAAGAACAAGAAAAACTCAATGAAGAATTTGAGAAGATGCAGGAGAAGATGGAAGAGATGGAGAAGCAGAATGAAGAATTAAGTCCTCCTAAGAACCTTGATGAAAACAATCAAGAAGAGATGGAAGAAATCAAGGAGGAGATGGAACAAAGCCAGCAACAACTTCAAGAACAAAAGAAAAGCAGTGCTTCTAAGTCACAGAAGAATGCTGCTAAGAAAATGAAAAAAATGTCTCAGGCTATGATGCAACAGATGCAATCAGGGGAGATGGAGCAGATGGAAGAAGACATTGCTTCATTGAGACAACTTCTAGAAAACCTTGTAGGACTATCTTTCGATCAAGAACAACTGTTCAACGATATGCGACGTACTGTTTCTTCTACACCTAGATATGTGGAACTTGTGCAGGAACAGTTTAAAATTAAGAATGATTTTAAAATTGTTGAAGACTCCCTTAAGGCACTTGCATTGCGTCAGACAGATATTGAAAGTTTCGTTACAGAGAAGGTCTCTGAGATTAAGAAAAACATGAAACACGGTCTCGACCAGATGGAAGAAAGATTAATTCCTGAAGCGAACCAGAGTCAGCGGTCTTCTATGAAAAACTTGAATGATCTAGCTCTTATGTTAAACGAGTCTCTAGAAAACATGCAACAATCCATGTCTAGCATGATGCCTGGCAGCCAGATGTGTAATAAACCTGGTCAGAGTGGACAAGGTCAGATGGGTCGTGTACCTATGGATAAAATCACCAAAGGACAAGAAAAACTCAATGGAGAAATGAAAGGCATGCAGGGAAAGATGAAAGACGGCAATGGAATGAGCGCCAAGGATTTTGCGCAAGCAGCAGCAAGACAAGCGGCTTTAAGAAAAGCACTAGAAGAAATGAGAGACAGCAAAGGGGAAGAAGGAAAAGGGGCACGAGAATTGCAAGAAATCATTGACCAGATGGATAAGATAGAAGAGGACCTAGTCAATAAAAAACTAGATACCGAGATGCTGAAAAGACAGCAAGATATCTTTACCCGATTACTAGAAGCGGAGAAAGCAGAGCAACAACGAGAACTAGATAATAAGCGTAAAGCAGAGCAAGCACAGGAGAAGCGGAGAGAATTACCACCCTCGATGAAAGAATATCTAAAGAAGCGTGAAGCGGAAATAGAATTATATAAAACAGTATCTCCTGACTTAAAACCGTACTATAAATTTCTGGTCGATGAATATTATAGGGCACTAAAAGGAGAAAATTAGTGTTCATGCTATTGGAATGAATTAAAAAATGAGCAAAACCATGCTTACAGTACCGTCGATCCCAGAAAGCATCTCTAAGGTTGAAGCCTTTTTAGAGCAGCTTTCTCAAGAATATACTATCTGTCCGGATAGGTATCCTGATATCTTAATAAGCTTAACAGAAGCTGTCAATAACGCTATTATACATGGCAATAAAGAAGATAGTAATAAGTCTGTGAGGATAGAAATGGAACAAGACAACGACAACATAATATTAAAAGTCACTGACGAAGGAGGAGGATTCGACCTACAAGAACTTCCAGATCCCACCTCTCCAGACTACATAGAATGTTGCGGAGGTCGGGGCGTTTTTATCATGTCACACCTATCAGATAAGATAGCTTTCCAGAATAATGGTTCAACAGTTGAGATGTCATTCAACGTTTAAAATGATCACTTGAGTGTAATATCCTTTCATTCAGAAGATGTAGATTTCCTATTAAACAATGAGAACCAGTATATCGATTGGTTGATGTCGCTTGCGCAAATGCATGGTAGAGAAATAGAAGGGCTTTCTTATATTTTCTGCTCGGACAAGTATCTCCACAAGATTAATGTAGATTTTTTAAAACACGACACCTACACCGACATCATCACCTTTCCTTATGGCGATTCTGAAAAACTAGAATCAGATATTTTTATCAGTATAGACCGCGTGAAAGAAAATGCTAGTCAGTATGAAGAGCCTTTTAGGAATGAATTACTCAGAGTAATATCACATGGGCTATTACATCTATGTGGTTATGGTGACAAGACGGAAGAAGATAAGTCAATTATGCGCTCTAAAGAAGAGGAAGCAATATCGCTATTCCACAATCAGAAAACATAGCTGATTCCACTCGTAAGATTATATGAAGTATTAACTTCTTCTTCTGGAGCTCGACTATCATACGTTAAGGAGAAAGTATTAATAAATGCTACATTTCCGAGAAGCGTCACCCGCAATTGTGTTTCTGTAGACAATCTATAATCAGCCATCTTATTAATAAGTGGTTGAAAGTAGGAAGTTGAAGAAATAATGGCGTTTTCACCCATTCTGATAGCAGCAGAAAAATAGGTGCTCATCCTGATGTCATCTCTGGAAACATCTCCCTGTTCTTCATCATACTCATACATAGTAGACAAGCCGAAATTCACTTTCTCCTTTTTCTTATCAACAAGATGAAACCTCAACCCTCCTCCTGCCAGTGCGCGTAATTTTATAAATATAAGCTGGTTATACTGGATCTGACCAAATGATTCCAAACTAAATTTACTGCTTAGTTCTCTTGTGAAACGTAAGTGCTGAAATCCTTGATTCACGAATCTTTCTCCTCCTGCTTTTACAAAGGTAAATTGACTGATGCTTAAGAAGGATCTTTTTTTCTGATGTACTTCTATCTGGAAACTACCGTGTAAAGTGCTTACACTTTTTTTATTCTGTGAAAAAGAAAACCCTACATCCAGGTTCTCGTACCATCCTACAGAATCGGTGAATGTAGTCCTTCTATCTTCAATGTTAACAATCTGAGCATACATGCTCTGGCCGAGTAGAAACAGTATAATAATCAATGAAAACGGTTTCATCGCAAGGGGTATATTCTGGTTGAATAATAACATAAACTATTCCATTTCTTTAATCGATGTTGCTGTATAAAGCAAAAGGTGAATCACATTATCTATAAGTCCGAGAAAATGTCGGAAGTCTTTTCTTACTTTTGCGTTCTTATGTTTCCAGAATACGATGTTATAGTAGTAGGAGCAGGACATGCTGGTTGTGAAGCCGCAGTCGCTGCAGCGAATATGGGTAGCAAGGTCATGCTAGCCACAATGAATATGCAGACCATAGCTCAGATGTCTTGTAATCCCGCCATGGGAGGAGTGGCTAAAGGCCAGATAGTCAGAGAGGTTGACGCACTCGGAGGATACTCCGGGCTTATAAGCGATATGTCGATGGTGCAATTCCGTATGCTTAATAAATCTAAAGGTCCTGCTATGTGGAGTCCTCGTACGCAGAACGACAGAATGATGTTTGCTTCAGAATGGAGAAGAAAACTAGAAGAACACCCCCACATTGATTTCTGGCAAGAAATGGTCAAGGGCCTTATCGTAGAAGATGGACGATGTAAAGGCGTATATACTGGAATAGGCCTGGAAATCAGAGGAAAGTCTGTGGTCCTGACTAATGGTACTTTTCTGAATGGACTCATACACATAGGAGATAAGAACTTCGGTGGCGGCAGGGCAGGGGAGCGAGCGGCAACCGGGATTACTGAGCAACTTGTGGAACTGGGCTTTGAAGCAGGAAGAATGAAAACAGGGACACCTCCTAGAATAGATGGAAGATCACTGGATTATAGCAAGATGGAAACACAAGCTGGAGATACAGAGGTATCGGGTTTCTCATTTCTTGATTCTAATAAACCAGACACTCAATTGCCTTGTCACATTACCTATACAAGTGATGATGTTCACAATGAATTAAAGAAAGGATTTGATAGATCACCTATGTTTAATGGTAGAATTCGAGGTCTCGGCCCTAGGTATTGTCCTTCTATAGAAGATAAGATAGATCGTTTTTCAGACCGCAATAGACACCAGCTGTTCGTAGAGCCAGAAGGATGGAACACTTGTGAGATTTATGTCAACGGCTTTTCTTCTTCTCTGCCAGAAGAAGTTCAATACAGTGCTTTAAGGATGGTGCCGGGATTTGAAAACATGAAGATGTTTAGGCCTGGTTATGCTATAGAATATGATTTTTTTCAACCTACCCAATTAAAAATAAACCTTGAAACCAAGCTTGTCTCAGGATTGTTTTTCGCTGGGCAGATTAATGGAACAACAGGCTATGAGGAAGCAGCTTGTCAAGGGCTTATGGCCGGATTCAATGCCAGCCTATACGTAGAAGAGAAAGATCCCTTCGTTTTGAAAAGGTCAGAAGCATATATAGGCGTACTGATAGATGATCTTGTTAATAAAGGGACGAAAGAACCTTATCGTATGTTTACTTCTAGAGCTGAATATAGAATATTATTGCGTCAGGACAATGCAGACTTAAGACTTACACACCTTGCCCAAGCTCAAGGAATGCAGAACAATCAAGATCGAGAAAAGCTAGTAGAAGAAAAGAAAGAAGAGATTTCTGATATCGAAGTATTCTTAGGCAAGACGAGTATAAGCCCCGACCAAGCTAACGGATATCTAAAATCTATCAACTCTACACCCTTAAAACAGAAAGTAAAAATTAAGAGTGTCTTATCGCGACCACATGTAGATTTAAAGAACTTGGTAGAATCTGTTCCTGAACTAAACGAAAAATTAAAGAGCTTCAAGAATGAGTCCCTACAGATTGCAGAGATCAACCTTAAGTATGCAGGGTATATACAGAAAGAACAAGAGATGGTTGATAAAATGAACCGTTTAGAAAACCTAGTCATAAGCGATGACTTCAATTACGACAAACTCGTATCCTTATCTGCGGAGGGAAAAGAAAAACTCAACACTATAAGACCTAGAACCCTGGGCCAAGCCAGCAGAATCAGCGGTGTTTCTCCTTCTGATATTTCAGTATTACTTGTGTATATGGGAAGATAGTAATCTACTATCTTTATAGTTAAAGAACTCATCAAACAATGAAAAATACAGGAATCTGCCCCAAGTGTCAATCACATCATATTGTAGAAGAATCCAGGAAAACATCATCTTATTATAACAATTGGGTTACAGTAAAACAGAATTGGGCGAAGTTCATTTCTCTTGTTAGGTATATCTGTGTGGATTGTGGCTTTACAGAAGAATGGGTAAAAGAAATTGAAGACCTGGATAAGATCGAAAAGAAATTAAAAAGGTCTGATGACTTCGACGAATTCGTATAAAGTCTATTAAACAGTACAGCAGTTTTTGTGTAGAGGTATTCATTAATCTCCTATCCATGACCAGTCATTTTCCGTATAAAACCCCTAAAAATATACTTGTCCACCCTGTGTCTACCCCTTAAGTTTTCATCCTGGAATCATTCCCTTCATCTTGCAACAGAATTAATTAAACAATTAAAATCTGTAAAGATGAATAGCATTAAAAACGGTATAGTATTGATCCTAATCTTAGCCATGGCTCCTGCATTGCGAGGTCAGAATGAAAACAACCAGATTGAAGCCCCAGTCAACTTCTTACTAGGTGCTTCATATACCATTGCACCGACACTAAAAGTTAATGGTCCCTGGACAGGAAGCAATGAAACCTCAGGAAGTTTTTATTCTGCATATGCAGACTTGATCATTAATAACAAATTTATAGGAAGAGCCGTCGTAAGCAGCTTGATTCCTTCAACACTATCCAACGGTCTTGAGTTAGCTGTTGAGTCGGGCTTCGAAATGAGTGGATCAATGGGGTATAACTACACCTTGAGCAGTAACCAGAAAATCAACATTCCTATTATGGCGACGATCGGCTTTGCTACAGTTAAAACCCTCAGTGACCGCAGAGATGCTGGGATGCAACTAGGAGGAACAATTGGTCTGAACTACGACCTTACAGAAAAATTTATTCTAAGCGGTACAGCCAGGTATCTTAAGGGAGTAGATTTTAGTGATGGGGCTAAGATTGATCAAGTAGATGTTTCTCTAGGAATTATGATCAGACTGCTTTAAGCCTTGCATAACCATCAGAACCATTGTTATGAAAATCATTCTTTTCACTTATCGACTCTATTCTTAATACAAGAACCTTGATTTAGTTTTAATTGTAGAAATATGAAAGAAGAAGATTTAAGAAAAAAACTCTTATTGTATATCAAGAAGAAAGAGCAAGAGAGCGAAGTTTCGGAAGAGTTTATCAAGATGAGAAAATTAATCATGGAGTTCTTAGAAAAATTTATAGACAGCATAGATGAAGAACATGGAAAGGAAAAATAATTATATAACTGGAGTAGGAATTTTTATCTTCAATAATAATAATTGCTGCCCCATGTATTTAAAGTACTTTATATGGACACTTCTAGCTATGTCTATAACACTTCCCCTGTGGAGTCAAGAACCGAGTTATCAAGAATTACTTGAGAAGTTAGAAGACATGGAGGGACAAGATCGATATGAAATTCTGATGGATCTCTGTAGCCAGGAAGTGTTTAACGATCAGATTTTAGCAAGGACTCGAGGGATAGAAGGATTGTCCATAGGAATTGACCTTAAGGATGCTGCGATACAGGCTAGAAGTTATCGATGTATTGGGTTGAGTTTTCATTACATTGATGAACCAGATAGCGCCATGTTCTATTACAATAAAAGTCTGGCGATGTCTACGGACCCGTTAACTAAAGCAGGCGTCTATGATAACATAAGGGTAATACATGCTAATCATGGACGATATGATAGCGCTCGCCAATACTTGATTCTTACAGAAAAAATATATAGAGAACATGGATCGATAGATGACCAAGGTAGCGTACAAGAAGCTTATGGTAGATTGGCTTTGTTTAATGCAGAATGGAATGAAGTTATGATAAGGTATACAGCAGCAGATTCATTGTATAAGCTATCAGGTAATATTAATAAGCAAGCGGATGCGCTTAAGGGAATAAGTTATGTATATGCTTCTGAGGAGAAGTATGAAGAAACCATAGATATTCTTAAGAAAGCACATAAGAAGTACGTCGAAACCAATGACGGGTTTTACGGATCTGAAACGCTGAACCACATAGGGTACTATTACAACCTTCTTGAAGAAAGAGACTCAGCAATTGTCTATCACACAGCAGGGTTAAAACAAGCCAAGGAGGTTAATAACTCTCACACAGCAGCTTCATGTCTAAAAGATTTAGGAGAACTCTATGGAGACTTAAGCCAATTTGACAAGGCAAGAGTATATATGACAGAGGCCATTCCTTACATTGAATCTAAGGGAGACCCCTATCAGAAGGCAGATCATTTTTTAGCCCTTGGAGACCTAGAAAGAAAGGCAGAAAACTATAGTACATCTATAGACTATTATCAACAAGGAATTGAAATAGCAGAAGAATTAGAGGCGCGAGATTTACTTGAGTTTTTATACGGTAGACAGTCTATAAGTTATGAAGGACAGAAAAATTATTTAGCATCTTTAGAAGCATTTAAGCGGTATGACGAGGTTAAGGATTCTACTAGGGGAACAGAATTAAAAACCAAGGTCAATGAAATGCTGATCGAGTATGAGACACTTGAAAAAGAAAAGAAATTGATTGAAGCGAATGCAGCCATCGAGAGAAGAAACGCAAGAATAAAAATGTTGATAGGCGGAATCTTATCGCTTTTAGGAATCGGAGCGGCCTTCTTTTATGCGCTTTCGCAAAGACGGAAAAAGGAAAAAATCCAACTTGTAAAAGAAAAAGAAGTTGAATTAATAAAAAGAAAAGGTGCAGAGGAAAAACTTGAACTAAAACAGAAAGAACTTACTTCCAAAGCGCTGCAACTTGCAGGGAAAAATGAATTTCTTCAAAGATTAAAAACAGAGGTTACGACATTAAAATCTTCAGTCGACGATACCGTAAAGAATACCAGTAGAAAAATTTCAAGGATGATCCAGTCAGATGTTATGGACGATCAAGAATGGGAACAATTCGGAAAAGAGTTTAGCAGCGTCCATAGTGGATTTATGGATCGACTTAAAGAAAAGCATGGTGATTTATCTAGTTATGAATGGCGCTTGATTTCCTTACTCAAAATGAATTTATCTTCTAAAGACATAGCTTCCATCCTACACATATCTCATGACGGAGTAAAAAAGGCACGATATAGATTAAGAAAAAAACTTGAACTGGAAAGCAAAGTAGATATTCAGAACTATATACTTTCTATATAACGCTAAAAGTATATAACGCTTTCTTTCGTGTCGATATATAGGCTGGAATTCGAAAGCTTGCTTAAGCTGATGAGACCACAGATCTTAATGTCGTCTATCAACGCGCTGAAATCACCGGAGGTAATAACTTCATTGTGAAGAAGTAAATTACCCATGAGCAAGGATTTTATGGAATATTTAGACTCAATGGATTCTGAAGTAGCGGAAAACACAACAGCCTCTTGGTCCAGTAAGGAAAAAACAGCCTTGTGTTGAGTAATGAATGCATTGTCAAAAAAATGATTGCTTGCGCCACTATCAAGAATAAATGCGTACTCCTTTTTATTAATTGAAAGACGACATACTGGGACACCGTCTACAATATCATATTTAATAAACCTAGAACGATTAACTGAAGGATTGAGGTTTTCATGAAATATGAGGTTTTTGTTGACTCTATCAATTTCAATAACCCCTTCATATATTGCTTGTCCTCCTAAAATTCCTGATATACTTACCGATACATTTTTATCGATTGTAGAAAGGTCCATTGCATAACCAGCTATATTATTAGCCTTGAGGAGACCTATTTTTAAACTAGAAATAAGTACCCTTTCAGACTCTGTCTCTCCATGAGCAGTTATAAACCGCTGTGCTATATTATCTACTTTCTGGTTGATAAGTACATCACTTGCACCTGTATCTAGAATGAAATAACCTTTAATGTGGTTAACCTCGGCTTCTACAATGATTAATCCATGTTCCATATGAAAAGGAACAGTGTTCATAGAACCTATGCCTATGAAGGGAAGCAGAAGAAAGAATAATATGAACCTAATGTTAACCATGTGTTGCGCAAGTTAACATTAAATTAATATAGGATCAAGTGTTAAATTGATTTTATCTTAAATAATTGTTTCTTAGCACAAAACACATGTCGATTATGTGTAATATAAAAACGATTTTTCATGAATTCACCTCTTTAGACATGGATATTTTGCATGATTTTTCCATATATGGTCTATAATAGTCGCCTGCTAAGCACAATCTGGCTGAGTTTTTGCCACCTATAAGCTGGATAGATGTGATTAGGTTCTAGGTTGTGGAAAATGGTGTGCAAAATCGTCATTTTTGAGCAGTGGTCTACATGGTCCGCCTTTTCGAGATGCATTGCGGATACTTCCTTCACATATTTATATCTATTCTACAAAGATGTATCCCATGCGAGTATTAACTACATTATTACTTGTTTACTGTAGCTGTTTTGTTCCATCTCTTTATGGACAAGCGCCGCTATTGTACCATATTGAAACAACAGGTGCTGAAGTGTTTGATATGGTTTCAGAGCAAGGGTTACCTACATTATATTATAATTACGGGGAGAAAATATATACAAGAAAAGCACTATCTGCCTCTGGGAGTATATGGGATTCACCTATACCTATTATTGATGAAAAGGTATCTGCTATAAAAGTATTCAGTGGTAATACCTATACCTCTGTCCTATATGTAGACGATACAGACGCTGTAAAATATATAAGTTCAACGAACCATTCAAGAACAATTTATACTAAGCCGATTATCATAGATCCGAAGATTGTCGGGTCACAACATCTAGATATTATACATGTTGATGGCCTTCCACATATTTCATGTTTTGATCAAGAAAGAGAGATTCTTCTTTATTCACGGATGGAAT
>CALIQO010000593.1 GCA_938044055.1 uncultured Saprospiraceae bacterium | reverse complement strand
TAAGATATGCTCCGCTATCCATGCTCTTTCCTAGATCATGAATAAGCGACCGGATGTAAGTACCCTTAGAACAAGAAACCCGGAAAGTTGCTTCCTGTGGATTCTGAAGTTCGGTGACAAAGTCATGAATGTGTACAGGCCTGGCCTTAAGGACCACTTCCTTGCCTCTCCGTGCGAGCTTATAGGCCGGTGTGCCCTTAATTTTTAAGGCAGAATATATAGGAGGAACTTGCTCTATACCTCCCATAAAATTTACAGTCGATGCATCAAGTAATTCTTGATCGATGTGGTCGAAAGGAAAGGTCTGATCTTCATCGGCTTCTGCATCGTATGTGGGCGTAGTTGCTCCGATCTTCATATGGCCTGTATAGACCTTGTCTAAGCCCTGAACTTGATCAATCTTCTTCGTAAACTTTCCTGTGCATAGTATCAACAACCCAGTTGCAAGCGGATCAAGTGTACCTGCATGACCCACTTTTATTTTCTTCACTCCGAGCTTGTGCTTTAAAGCGAACCTTATCTTATTCACTACATCAAATGATGTCCATTCTAGCGGCTTATCGACAAGAATCATCGATCCTTGAATAAAATCAAGTTTTACAGATTCATCTTTCTTCTTACTAAGTATATGGTTATCCGAAATACACATACGACAGACCGATTAATGCAACGATAACACAATAGATGGAGAAGTATTTTAGCTGAGCTTTCTTGACGATCTGTAGCATCCAGGTACATGCTGCCCATCCTGTAATAAAAGCTGCTGTGAATCCTATAGCAAGTCCAGTTTTATCCACAGTTGCTGCGCCTAGGTCTCCATCCGCGAGATCCAGAATCATCTTTCCGAAAATCAATGGAATAACCATAAGGAACGAAAACCTTGCAGCTTTTTCTCTATCGATGCCTAGCAGTAATGCCGTTGATATGGTTGCACCAGACCTTGAGATGCCAGGTAATATGGCGATCGCCTGGGCTATGCCTATGATGAAAGCTTTTCCTGGATTGATGGGTTTAGAAGAATCCTTAGTAGTATCTGCCACATATAGAAGCAGGGCAGTTATGAGTAACATGCTGCATACAAGTACCAGGTTATCAGAAAAAAGTCCAGAAATAAAATCGTCCAGGAATACACCAGCGAGACCTGCTGGAATCATAGACACTACAATCAATAGGGCAAAATTTCTTTCTTCCTTTCCACTAGGTGTGAAAATCCCTTTAATGATTTCAATAATATCTTTTCTGAAAACAACCATTGTACTTAATGCTGTGGCAAAATGTAATACAACGGTCATCAGCAAGCTTTCCTCTCCTACTTGGTTTTCTCCAAAAATAAACTTAGCGATTTCAAGGTGGCCACTAGAACTCACAGGCAAGAACTCCGTCACGCCTTGGATAATACCCAGTATAGCTGATTCTAAAAACGCAGGCATTACTTCTTGAAGATAGCTACTACTTGCAGCCCGAGTCCTGCAATAATGACAATAGGTGCAAGTGTAATCCTCCTAAAAGAATATATCCTGTCTGGATCCCAAGTATTTTCATCTGGCATAGATCCTCCAGACATAAGTACAAGACCTAGAGCTATAAGCCCTATCCCTATAAACATCCATTTATAATTTTCCTTACCAAAAAGATTGATCTGACTCTTCCTAGCAGAAGACGCGCTTTCTGATTTTCTTACTGCAACTTTCTTAGCGGTAGAAACTGTTTTCGTTTTCTTACCAGTTGAGGTAGTAACTACTTTTTTAACTTTCTTCTTGGCCATAAATGAGGAACCATATAATTAAGCCACAAATGTATCTATTTTTTCTTGATATATCACCCAGAGAACAAGAATGGTGCTATGATTAACAAGTCATTCACTGATTTAAATAAGATCTTACAACTTGTCTGGTTATGCCTACTGTCAGAAAAACACCTACAAGTAAGGTAATTATGGCTGCTAAAATCATGTAAAGAATAGAGACAATATCTAAAATAGACTTATTGTTCATAATCAACAATGCAACCAACAAACCAACTCCAAATACTGCAATGCCAAAAGCCCTAAGTGCCGTCACAGTAGCCTGACTGATATAAGGCTTCGCAATAAAGATACGTTTAGCTCCTACCAGTTGCATGGTCTTAATTTCTTCTTTATCAGATTGTAGGTTAAGCTGGACTGAATTGTATATAATTGCTATCGACAAGAAGACGAATATACCCCCTACAAATAAAGATATGTAAGACAACTTCTGGAGATTGTCCTTAACCATATTGACAGATTCGTTGTCAGCATATAGATTTAAGACACCCGGTTGTTTTTCAATGTCTGCCTTATATGCAGCTATGGTCGACTCATTGTAGTGACTTGCAAGCAAGTTAAAACTCAACATATCCTTAAAAGGCTGTATCTCTAAATCTGCAGGCAATGATTTCATAAAATCACCCATCGCTACGACAGCATCTTCCTTAGGAATATATTCTATGGTAGAATCATTCACACCTTCTAATTCCTTCAGAAAACTTATAACATCATCTCTCTCAGACTGAGTACCTTCATCATGGAGCTCTACAATGATGTTAATCTTCTCTTTTACCAGATTAGTAATGTTACTCGCATGTAAAAGAACAATTAGGTATACCAGCAATAGGAATAACACAATGGCTATCGAAATTGCTGAATACCAGTGAGATGGTCTAAATAGTTTATTTCTTATTGACATATCGGCCACAAAAATAATATTGTTCTTCTTATATTACTCCTTATTTTCATATGAGTTACGAATGTTATTAAAATGAAGGCTTTAAATTTCTATTTGTTGGCCCTAGCTTACTTGTTTTCAGCAACTGTTTCAGGACAAGTAAGACTTGATAATCCTTCATTCGAGGATGAGCCTTCTGATGCAACCGTACCACAAGGATGGTGGGCATGTGAAGACATGACAACTCCTGATATTTTTCCTGGATTCTGGGGCGTTCATGAGGAGGCAAGTGATGGAGACACTTACGTAGGGCTTATTACTAGACCTAATGATACATGGGAAAGTATCGGGCAGCGGTTCTCCGAAGTATTAAAAAAAGACAATTGCTATACCTTTAATCTCGATCTAGCGCACTCTGATATGTATGCTGGTTACAACAACCCTATTCGA
>CALIQO010000592.1 GCA_938044055.1 uncultured Saprospiraceae bacterium | reverse complement strand
ATACATCATCTAACTACCATGCCTATAGATGATAACAAAAACCCGAAAAAGAAAACTTTTCTTATGCCTGTCCCAAAATAGAAGTTGTACTCTAGAATACTGAAAAGTAGAAAAAGGAGGAGGATAGAGCCTACAGAATAGAGCAATCCTTTAATAATCCTATTCATGTAATACTTACGTGTAAATAGGTCCAGTTTCTTAATCAGCCGGTGGTAGTTAGATGATGTATTCATTATATGTTGCGTACTATATTCTGTAATCTCATAAACAATAGGCTCATGATAAGTTGTAAACTAAATATTTTCTCATTCTTTTTCAACAAGTAACCAGAGTTATAAAGAAGGAATTAGGTCGTCTGATAGGACATAACCACCACTTTAACATAAAAATAAGGATAAATTATTGCGTCAATAGCATGCGCAATAGTTACTTGAAAGACTCATACCTTGTTAAAAGGTCCTGATCTTTCTCTTCAGATATTATTTTCTCTAACAGTTTTTCGGTCTTAATTTTAGCAACAGTATCTTCTATCCCGAAAGTATTCTTAATCTTAAATATCGTTGACGTTGCCATAAATCTTCGAAACATGTTCTTTTCTTGGTTGAGAGCAAGCGCAGAAAGTGTATCTAGCGAATTAAGCCTAATCTCTTTAGGTAATCGAGATAATAGGTCAAAGTATCTGTTGTAAAAATTAAACATAGAAAAAAGCGAGATGCTTTCTAGTTTACTCTCGAAGAAGGATAGGTTCTTATCTGTTCCTACTTTTCCATAAATCTCTGCAACAGAAGAAAGCAACATATTGTTAGATGTATTCTCTAGTGATTGAGCATAAGAGCTTGCCTGAGTGGGGTCTAATTTCATTAAAGACTTTAACGCTTGAGCAACTACAGGATAGGCCTTTTCTTCTTCTATTACTCGGACTAACCATTGAGAATTAGTGGGTTTAGCATCATGGGTTATCACGTCTATTGCTGCTGATCTCACGCTAGAGTGAAGGTCTTCACTTATAAGGGCTCTAATTGTTTTTTCTCGTTCTGGATACTTATCCAGACGGGCATTTCGTACTGCCACTAATCTGAATGTATGATAATCATGCTTGATAAGATCATTGAATATTTCAGAAATTTCGTCCGAGCCATCAAGCATTCTTGATGCTAGATATAGGTCGTTGTATTGCCTAGAAAAACGCAATAGTGAAAGCAGTTCTTCTGTTGATCTTTCTTGAAGGACGACCGCAAGTTGTGAATCATTTCCATCAAGAACTACTGCTACCGGAAGGGATGGTATGTCTTGTAATATAAATGTCTGTGATTTTTGATCCATACTGACTGTATAATCATAGACTTCACCATTGTCTAGATAAACATAGGGTGTAAGTTCTAGTCGATAAACAGCTAGGTTTTCTGGATGGGTCTGGACTTGTTCCGTCTCTATAATTACTTGTTGTGCAGCTGTATCATACTTGTAGGAAACCCTTATGGTGGGATGGCCTGCCGATAAGTACCATTGATCGAAAAACCAATTCAAGTCTAATCCTGTTACATCCTCGAATGCCATTCTTAATTCATCGACTTCAACTGCTGTAAATGCATTGTCAGTTAAATACTTGTTGAGAGAAGCAAAAAAAGCCTTATCTCCTACATAATCCCTCAACATATGTAGGACCAGTCCTCCCTTATTGTAGCTGTGAGCGTCGAACATTTCTTCTTTTTCTCCATATCCATAATGGATTAAAGGATGGGTTCCTTGGTTTTCTGCACTGGATAAATAACCTAGCATCTCGGATCTGCGGTGGTCATCTGCTCGAAACTGTCCATACTTATACTGGAACCATAGGTATTCACTATAGTTGGCGAAACCCTCATTAAGGGTAAGATTAGCCCAGGATTCACAAGTTACTAAGTCTCCGAACCAGTGGTGGAACATCTCGTGGGCTACGATATAATCATTGTCATTATCAATCAACTCTCTATCCGTCTTCTGTACAAATTCTCCGAATATTACTGCTGTTGTGTTTTCCATCGCGCCAGAAACATAGTCACGGGTGATTATCTGACTGTACTTATCCCACGGATATGGATAATCCAGAATCTCAGAGAAAAAAGTCAACATTTCTGGCGTGTGGTTAAAAATGTTTCGTGCGTAATCTGCGTATTCTTTTTCAACGTAATAACCCAGTTCCTTTCCTTGCCACACATCCTTAACATAGGCATATTCTCCTACAGTAATCATAAATAAATATGGTGCATGCGGAAGGTCTTGTCTCCACACATCGGTGTGTGTTCCATCCTTATTGTCTGTGGAAGAGGCGAGGATTCCATTAGATAACGTAAGAAACCGATCGGCAACTGTAAGTGTAATTTCTTGGGTGCAGCGCTCATTAGGCTTGTCTATCGTAGGGAACCACCTACTATTGTGCTCTGTCTCTCCTTGTGTCCATATCTGCTGGGGTTTTTCTTCTTGATTAAGTGGGTTAATGAAAAACAGGCCCTTATCAGATGTAATGGCATCGCTTCCACTTTCTGGGCCTTCATTGGGTCTAGCTATATAATCTATGAAAACCTCTGCTTTTTCTGAAGATCTATATGTCCTAGGCAATTGTATCTCAATGGTAAGTCCATTATAGTCGTACATGCACTTAATTCCATCGACGCTGATTTCATTAATTAGAAAACCTTTTGCGTCAAGCACAAGCAGGTTCTGATCATAGAAAACAGGTGTTAAGTTCAGGGTTGCTTGACCGATAACATGTTGATTCTCCCAGTCAAACCTCAGATCCAGTGAGGTATGCAATAAGTCGAAAGCACGATCCGCAGCAGGATTATACCGCTGCACGACTTCTTCACTCTCCTCTAAAGGTTCAGGAGTAATAACAAGTGTGTCTAGCATTTCCTCTGTAATAAGAGGAGCTACAAGCATGGCTTCCTTCGTTGTTTTACATGAAAAAACGAAAATTAAAACACAGAATATTGCAGAAACCCTATTCATAAAATAAACCGTTGACTTACTTAAATAAAATGATTCTTACTAAACAGAAACGTCATAATCCCTCAATGCCGCATTAAGAGAGACTTTTTTATCTGTAGATTCTTTTCTCTTTCCTATAATAAGTGCGCAATTAACGTTGTAATTTCCTGCAGGAAACTCCTTCGTATAACTTCCAGGAATTACTACTGATCTTTCTGGTACTTCTCCTCTTAAAATTATCGGTTCAGAACCTGTTACATCTATGATGCGGGTAGACTTAGTTATGGTCACTCCAGCACCTACTACAGATTCTTTTCGAATAATAACACCCTCTACAATTATGCTTCTAGAACCTATAAAGCAATTGTCTTCTATGATAGTAGGCGTTGCTTGTAGAGGTTCTAATACACCGCCTATTCCGACACCACCAGATAAGTGAACATTCCTTCCTATCTGTCCGCATGATCCTACTGTAGCCCAGGTATCAACCATTGTTCCACTCCCGACCCATGCTCCGACATTAACATAACTAGGCATAAGAATAGCTCCTTTCTCTATAAAGCTACCATGTCTTGCAATAGCATGAGGTACAACCCGTACTCCTTTCTCAGCATAATTTCGCTTGAGTGGAATTTTATCATGAAACTCAAATGGCCCAACCTCTATCGTTTCCATTTTCTGAATGGGAAAGTATAAAACAACTGCCTTCTTGACCCAGTTATTCACCTGCCATATACCAGATTCTGTAGGTTCTGCAACGCGCAACTGCCCGACATCAATAAGTCCTATTACTTCTCGTATTGCTGCCTGCGTTTCTTCTTGTTTCAGCAAGTCTCTATTATCCCATGCAGACTCTATTGTGCTCCTTAATTCATTCATTTTCTTGATCGTTGATTTAGAATAGGAAGCGAAAGTAAAGATGATTTTTCACATTGTAAACTCCACATGAAATAAAAAGAAAAAGGCCTCTACCGCATGATAGAGACCTCAAATCATTAAAGCCAACAAAAAATATTTCTTGATTTAGATTTTCACTTCATGAGAGAACCACTCATTATCAGAAGATATGATGATTCTATAGTTACCGCTTTCTAGTTTGTCAAGGTTAAACCTCTTGTTTAATGAAAGGACGTTTTGTTCGGTTTTCTCATATAGCGTTTCTCCATTATTGTCTGTAATGGTAACTTTTACATCTTCTCCTAGTGCAAGCATGTTTAAGTCGATGTGCTTATCTTCTACGGTTACAACAGGGCTGTATCTAATGATAGGTTCAGAAATAGAAACTTCATTTCTATTTACTTCGAAGTTGTAAACAACTTTTTTTAATTCGTCTCTTAAGACGATTCTATACTCACCTGTTGGGATTTTAGAAAAGTCATACTTTCTATATGTATTTACTTTACTATTAAGTTCTTCGTTATATACGATGTCACCATCATTGTTAATGATGTCAACATAGATTTCTGGACTTTTCCAGTCGCTGAAATCTAACGTAAATGTCTTGCCTTCATTGTTCAAAACAGGATTTCCTTCTGCTTGTACCGTGATGAATGTGAAACACACCATGATAATCCATAATACTTGTTTCATAATGTTCAGATTTTAGATTTAGTCAATTAAAAAATTATGATTAATACAATACAAAGATAAGGGCCTTCAAAACGAACATAACACCACTATCTTAACCTCTATGTGTTCTATTTTAACAACCAATGTTAATTTTACATTATCTGCTGGTAATTTAGAACACATAGGCTTATCTTTACAGAACAATAATTGGTTACAAAGATGTCAGTAAGTAATATTAATTATCAAGTTAGACCCACTCTGGAGAAAGTTGAGCCCGACTTCGGTTCTAGTTTTACACTTATGCAATTCGAAGAAGAAAGTAAAGGGGAAGGAAGGTCATGGCACTTCCATCCAGAGCTAGAACTTGTCTTCCTGAGTGAGGGAAAAGGGAAAAGACACATAGGAAACCATATCTCATACTTCAAGAAAGGCGACTTAATTCTCATGGGCCCTAATCTTCCCCATTATGGTTTTAGAAATAGACTAACAGCTGATCAGAAGGAAATTGTCCTTCAATTCCGAGAAGATTTTCTAGGAGAATCATTTTTTAAGGTTCAGGAGATGAAGGCTATAGGAGACCTCATCGATCGATCAAGGTCAGGTATAAGTTTTTATGGTGACACAAAAAGAAAAATAGAGAGCCGCTTACAGGATTTATTTTACATGAATCCTTTTGAGAAAATAACAAGCTTACTTAATATACTTCAGATCCTTGCCGATTCAGAAGAGTTTATCATTCTGAATGCAGAAGGATATACCATCGTTGTCGAGAATCAAGACAACAACCGCATTGATATAATATATGACTATGTAAGAAAACACTTTATGGAGAAGATTAGGCTTGAAGAAATTGCTTCTCAAGTAAATATGATGGTCCCTTCTTTCTGTCGATTTTTTAAGAAACTTACCAATAAAACATTCATAGAATTCCTGAATGAATACCGGGTTGTGCATGCCGTTAAACTCATCTCTGAAGAAAACTTAACCATTACTGAAATATGTTATGAATGTGGATTCAATAACTTTTCTCACTTTACTAAACAGTTTAAAAAGTATACGGATAAGTCACCTTCCCAGTACAGGAAATCACTGGTTAAGCACGTAAAGTAAGAGGCGATAATTATATTGTTTTCCATTCATAGATAG
>CALIQO010000591.1 GCA_938044055.1 uncultured Saprospiraceae bacterium | reverse complement strand
GTAGAATTCTCTTAAGACACTGTATTAATCATACAGGCACTTAAGCTTACAATAAGGGAAATCAAGAAAAACCCAAAGGTGAGTGTTTTAATATTGTCACTCAATCTACGTTTTTTCCGTAGTCGATTAAGAACTGTATCTGCTTTTAGGTCTGGAATCAAGCCGTAAGCGAAGTTGCCGTTTTTTTTCTCTAGAATAACATCACACAATTCCTCACCTATATAAAGGGAGTATTTCTTAGTATCTAATATGGAAAAGTCAATGAGAACAATACTGGAGTTAACGTACAGCATCACATGTCCAGATCTTTCGCCATGAAATAATCCTACATTATAATGGGTACCACCATCATCAAGATATGTCCATCTTAATTGTCCCAAAGGTCGGAGTTTTAAAAAATGCGTCAAAAATAAATAATATGTATAATCTACGACGTTCTATCGAAAGAGGCAAGAAATTCGGCTAAGTAATGGTAACAAGTTGTGCAAAACCATATAAAATGTCAAAACTTTACAAAAATCAACACAATATTTCAGTGTTTCACATAAGTAGCTACTTAATATCCGTAGTGAGAACAGTTGTAATTATACCTATTCCATCTATAAAATTGCCTAATCTCAAGTTTTCATTGGGGCTATGCTGATTGTTATCTGGATTCACTGTAGGCACTGTTACTGCCGGTACTCCTAGCGTATTTACAAATGGAGATATAGGAATCGAACCACCCATAGTCCGGATTAAGATTGGATCTTTTCCTGTAGCCTTATTCATCGCTTTTCGCAACCACAAGCCTGTAGGACTGTCTAGTTCTGTCCTAAAGGCCTGGTAGGCAGTCAGATACTCAAATGTTACAATTTTAGGAATACTTAGTTTTTCTTTCTGAGTAGGTTTCCGATCTAAAACTGTATATCCGAGCGCTTCTATGTGTTTTTTCAAAGATGAAATGAGTAATTCTGGATCACATTCTACAACCGTTCTTATATCTATCTCTGCCACTGCCATGGAAGGAATTATTGTTCTGGCTTCTTCCTTAACCCATCCTGATTGTATGCCTCTTACATTAAGCGTGGGATACTGTAAAGCCTCCTGGAAACTAGGCGCTACTTTTTCTTGCTGGGCAAATCCCATTTTATATTTCATTCTTTTTTCATCATCGGGGACAGCTTCCAGTATCTTTCTTGTAGCTTCATCAATAGTAATTCCATCATACCACCCTCCTACTTGAACCACACCGTCATTATTCTTAAACGTAGATAATATATCACTCATGGCATAAATAGGATTAGGGACAAAGTTCCCGTAATTCCCACTATGCTGTGGGAAGTCTGGTCCATAGGTTGTCAATGTAGCTTTGGTAATTCCTCGCGCTCCGAATGAAAGTGTAGGCTGGTTAGAGAGATGAGGTGGACCATCGAATATAACCAAGTGATCTGCCTTAAGTAATTCTCGGTTCTGTAGTACTGCTGCTGGAAGATGTGGAGAACCCAGTTCTTCCTCGAAATCCATGATGACTTTAAGGTTATAGGGTATCTGGATCGCGTTCTTGTGTATATAATCCATGGCAGAAAGAAACATGGCATCAGGACCCTTAGCATCAGATGCTGATCTGGCGAAAATCCTCCAGTCTCTTTCTAGATGATTGTGAAGTGTATCCCATGGTATAGCCACCCAATCACCTTCATGAGATTGCTTCTTAAGCACAGCTGTATAAGGGTCTTCTTGCCACCAGTGATCAGGATCTACAGGTTGGCCATCTATCTGGAGATAAACCAAAACGGTAGGTCGGTCCGGTTTAGATTCATTATAGCTTGCAAGCAACAGCGGAGGCCCATCGGTTTCTAATATTTGACAGTTAAAATTCCTGCTGGAAAATTGATTTACACACCAGGAAACATTTTTTTCTACATGGTCTTCGATCTGACCATTATTAGGAATAGAGAGCATTTCTCGATACACATCGATTGCGCTCAATATTTCATTATCTGATAGCTTTATCTGCGCCGAAACATTTGCGCTAAGCAAAATAATCAAAAAGACAGTTAAGATCCTCATAGGTGTATACTGATTTAAATACCAATATATTACAATTCTGATACTTAAATCAGTGATGGGAATTAATTACACTACGCATTCTCAGGATGTTATCTAAAACATTTTACTTTTGTATCGGGTTAATAGAATGATAATGGCAATACAACTAGAATGTGAGAAAATCCTAAAAGAACGAGGTCTTAGAATCACCAAGCCTAGAATGTCAATTCTTGAGCAATTCCTCTCACACCCAAATGCGCTTTCTCACAACGATATAGAAGAGAAGATTCTGGATATAGACCGCATTACACTGTATCGAACGCTGAAATCATTCGAAGAAAAAGGTGTTATCCATAAGGCAATCGATGGTACCGATAAACCAAAATATGCCCTATGTGAAAGTTCATGCTCCGAACATGCCCATCACCATGATAGCCATCTGCACTTCCGTTGCGACGATTGTAACCATACATTCTGTATAGAAGGTGTGGCAATCCCAGCTATTCCTGCGCCAGAAGGATATCATGTAAAAGGCACGGATATAGTTCTTAATGGGTTATGTAAAAATTGTTCCTAATTAATTTTTGCAACAATGTTGCTTTTGTGATGTTATAGTTTTACTTTTGCATCTTAGTTGCAACAATATATGCATAACCACAATAGCAATAATGACATATGGGGAATCACAGTAAGCCTGGCTTGCGCTGTGCATTGTAGCATGCTACCTCTTCTTACAGCTTATGGATTTTTTAGCGGAGCCTTAGAACATTCTCACCTTTGGGTAGAATATGGATTTTTACTTGTAAGTATTCTTATAGCAACTTTTTCTCTTTTCCGTACTTATTCTGTCCAGCACAACAATCCCATTCCATTGGTAATCTTCGGTATAGGGGTTATCTGTATATTAGGTGGAATACAGCTTCATGGCACCTGGGAGATGTTATTGTGTACAATAGGCGGTCTTACTATTGCTAGTGCACACATCTATAACATTAAATTAAATAAGAAGATAGCGGGTAATCCTGCTTAAGCTTATTATCATTGTATCATGTTTCAGACCTATCTTGAACTTGGATTTAAGCATGTGCTCGACATCAATGCGTACGATCACATCCTATTCGTAATCGCACTCAGCATAATCTATGCTAGTCGCGAATGGAAAAAAGTGTTGATTTTAATAACAGCATTTACTCTAGGACATACCATCAGTCTGGGACTTTCGACCCTGGATGTTGTGCGCCTTCCTGTAAATCTAGTAGAAACGCTTATACCCCTGACTATAATAGCAACTTGTATATATAACATTATCAAGGTAAGAGGAAAAGATCAGAAAATATGGATTCATTATCTGATGGCTGGAGGATTTGGTATTATCCACGGCATGGGATTTTCTAATCAGCTGATTCCATTGCTAGGGAATTATATTGTCATAGAGTTATTTGGTTTTAATATCGGAGTAGAGCTGGGCTTGTTACTGGTAGTGGCTGCTGTTACAATTATATCGTACATCCTGGTGAATCATCTTAAGGTCTCCCATAAAATCTGGGTATGGACCGTATCTCTAATAGTGCTACTCGTATCTATACGACTTCTGTTTTTTGTTTTAAATAATTCATAATTACAGCATTCTACCCATTGATTGGATGCATTATTGCGTTATAAAAGTGTGTTCTTATTATTGATACATATTATTTCACTGTATTGGTCTATAAATGTCCCTTTAGATCATGATATCCATATCAGTGTATGTGATATCTATCAGAATAAAAACGACGACGGTTTAGAACTTACCTTTAAAATTTTCTATGACGATCTGCTGAAGGCTGTCGGACTAGAAATGGGGGAAGAATTACCAGAAAAATACGGGTCTGCAGATACCCTCATCAATCAATATATCGAAGATCATTTTAAGCTAAAAATAAACGGAGAGCTTGTCTCCTTGAAGTACATTGAATCTGTATCATCACCACCTGCCGTATGGACCACAATGTCTATCAATTACAGTGAACCAATAAGGTCTATATATGTTAAGAATGATATCTTGACAGAGTTGTTTGATGACCAAAGAAACTTGGTAAATTACCAGATCGAAAAGGAAAAATCTAGTATATCTTTCGATACGAAATCAATCGATAAAAACATTATTTTAGATCCAAAGTAATTGATAGTCACCCATAACTTATAAATCATAGAATTTCAAGAATTTATGAAATCCATTAAAACCTTTATAGGAATACTTTCAATCCTTATTCTAGTTTCAAGTTGTGGCAGTGATCCATCTCAGAAGGAAGTTACCATCAACGCTAAACTTACGTATGATGGTAATCCCCTAGTCATGTTTGAAGACTATACCTATCCTACTGGAGAGACCCTGTTTTTTACAAGGTTTTCATTTTTTATAGACAATCTTAATTTAGGAGAAAACCAAGTTATAGAAAGAGATTATATAGATCTTACCAATGCACATCTAACATCTGCAGATGCGATAGTAGGAGAAAGGATTGCGACAACTAAACTTGATCCTGGCACGTATGATATGACTTTTGGGATAGGTGTAGATCAGGATCTAAACAGCAAAACTCCTATCGACTTCGATGCTGGGGATGTCTTATCAATGGTTGCAGAGTACTGGCCAGGCTGGGAGAGTTATGTATTCGTCAAGGCAGAAGGAAAAATAGATTTAGATGGAGATGGAACCAAAGAAACAGGGTTCGCACTACATCTGGGAGATGATGGTGCATATAGAAATATAACTTACCAGAATATAGACCTTGAAAACAATGACAATACGACAATTACCATAGACTTAAAATCATTCTTCGGTCAAGTCGGTGCGTATTATGATATCGCTTCAGTCCCACAGATTCATACACCAGAGCAAGATGAGCAAGTTGCGGAACTTGCAGATAACCTTACCCAGGCATTTGGCAATTAAGACAACTAAGAAGGACGTTTTTATCCCTTCAACGAATCTATTAATTTCTGAGCCAATTCTATTCCTATTTTTTCCTGTGCTTCTCCAGTAGAAGCTCCGATATGAGGTGTCAGAGAAATTCTAGGATGATCAAGGATGTCTTGTCTAGGTGAAGGTTCATTCTCAAATACATCTCGGCCACAAGCAGATACTTTTCCAGATTCTAATGCTTGAAGCATCGCTGTTTCATCTACCGTTCCTCCACGTGCACAGTTAACAAGGTATACACCATCTTTCATCTGAGAAAACTCAGAAGTTGATAATACTGGTGCTCCTGTAAAAGGTATATGAAGAGAAATAAAATCAGCTTTCTTAAGCATATCGCTCATATCCACAGATTTTAAAGCAACGTCAACAGCATGATTTCCACCTCCCATCTTAACAGTTATGGAATCTACATAGGGATCTACTCCGACAACATTCATTCCCATGCCCAGACCGATTCTTGCCATTTCCTGACCGATTCTACCTAGACCTATAATACCTAAAGTTTTTCCTTCTAGTTCTATACCCGCTGAAAATGATTTCTTCAACGACTTAAATTCTGTGCCTCCTTGTGCAGGCATAGAACGATTAGACTGATATACGAATCTAGAAAGGGACAACATATGGCCCATAGAAAGTTCTGCCACAGATCTAGAAGAAGCTGCAGGTGTATTTAAAACAGCTATTCCCTTAGACCTAGCATGATCCACATCTATGTTATCCAATCCTACTCCTCCCCTGCCGATTGCTTTTAATCCTGGGCAAGCATCTATCAGATCTTTTCTGACCTTGGTCGCACTTCGTACACATATAGCCACATAATTAGGCAATTCCTGAGCTAAATCTTCTTGTGCTATTTTATCCGTACTTACTTGAAATCCTGCTTCTTCAAGTAATTTCTTTCCTGATGGGTGAATACCGTCATTGATCAATATCTTCATTATGGAGGATGATTGGTTTGTTAAAAATGAAAATTATGGGAATTCAACTTCGAACCACAAAGAAAAGAATTATCGCAATAATTCTACGCTCATAAGAACGAATCATTTTCATATTTTTTATCCTCGAAACAGAACAAGATCATTATGACGTGAAATAAGGCCAAAACAAATCTGGTTGTAACTATATCCATAGACTATTAATCGCCGTAGATATTGTCGATGTCGCCTTTATACTTTTCTCTTATTACCCTGCGCTTTAACTTCATTGTAGGTGTAAGTTCTGAGTCAGAACCATCGGTCTTCACAGGTTCCCAATCACAATCTAGTAAGGCAAATTTCTTAACTTGCTCCACATGGCTGAATCCTGGATTGTATGTATCACAGCAATCTTGAAAGCGCTGAATTACCCTGGGTTCTTTTATGGCTTGGGAGTGTGACTCGTATTTTACATTATTTGACTGGCACCATTCTTTTACAGCTTCTCTAGCAGGAATGATAAGTGCAGAAACGAACTTCTTCTTATCGCCGATTACCATCATCTGTTCTATAAGAAAGTCTTCTTTAAACTTAGTTTCTATCGGTGCTGGCGCTACATACTTTCCACCTGAAGTTTTTAATAATTCTTTCTTACGGTCGGTAATTTTAAGATAATCTAGTCCCAGTGGCCCCTTGACAAATTTTCCTATATCTCCTGTACGAAAATAGGAAACACCATCTATCTCTTTAAAGACTTGAGCTGTTTTCTCTGGTTTCTTATAGTACCCTATCATTACATTAGGTCCATGAGCAAGTATCTCTCCTTCTCCATCTCTGTAGTCACCTTCGCTCCTATCAATTTTCAGATCTACGCAATCTATAGCTGGACCTACAGAACCTACTAGTGCACCTTCTCCGCTGTGGCGATTTACCGTGAGTGTCGGTGATGTTTCTGTCAATCCATAACCTTCTAGAATTGTAATCCCGGCTGCAGAGAACACTTTAATAATTTTAGATGGACATGGAGCAGCACCTGTAACAATAGCCCTAACATTTCCTCCCAATGCTTCTCTCCACTTACTGTATATCAACTTATCGGCTATCTTATTTTTTAAACCACGGATTCCTCCTAGTTTCTGATCGTGTTCGAAGTCATCTGTCAAGCTCAATGCCCAGAAAAATAATTTCTTTTTCATTCCCGTGAGTTCGAGTCCTTTATTAAAAATCTTCTCATATACTTTTTCTAAAAGTCTGGGAACAGTAGAGAAGAAATGGGGCTTTACAGATGCTAGGTCTCCACTCGGTCCGCCTAAGTTATCCGTCCCTGTGCAATAAACGGTAATGGAATGATACATGTAGCAGAAAGAAATGGCTCTTTCGAATACGTGGCAATACGGAAGAAAACTCAATACCTTTTCCCCTTTCCTAACGGGTAGCAGTTTCGCTGTATCGATAATCACGGACGATATGTTGCCATGGGTCAACATTACCCCTTTAGGGTTTCCTGTTGTTCCTGAAGTATATATTATGGTAGCCAGATCATCTACACCGATGCCTTCCTTAAGTCGATCAATTTCTTCTTTATGACTTCTGTCAAATATGGTTTCCCAGTGAGGACGTCCCTCTTGAACATCATACGTATATATGGATTCTAAACTAGAAGTAGTTTTCTGTGCTTCAGC
>CALIQO010000590.1 GCA_938044055.1 uncultured Saprospiraceae bacterium | reverse complement strand
CCCTCTGGAACATCACCAGTTATCGTTCTATACAAGGCCTTGTGCTCGAAGTACATAACAGGGTTAGGGTCTTCGATTGCAGAGATAAGTAAGCCCTTAGCATCTGCAGGCGTCGAAGGATATACAATCTTTAACCCTGGCACATGATAGAACCATGCTTCTGTACTCTGACTATGATAAGGACCAGCTCCTACACTTCCTCCTGTGGGCATACGGATCACAACATCTGCATTGTGTCCCCATCTGTAATGTACCTTAGCTAGATTGTTGACAATCTGATTGAATCCACAGGTTACGAAATCTGCGAATTGCATCTCTACCATAGACTTCATACCTGCAATACTCAATCCCATTCCGACACCTATAATGGCACTCTCACACAAGGGTGTATTCCTCACTCGACCGCGACCATATTTCTCTACGAAGCCTTCAGTGATCTTAAATACGCCGCCGTACTCCGCAATGTCCTGCCCCATCAATACCAAGTCATCATAATTATCCATCCCATAAGACAACCCTTCTGTGATGGCATCTATGAATCGCATCTCTGTAACTGTAGTACTTGATTCTTCTTCATACACTTCACCTTCCTTGTATACATCACCTAGCTCTATCTCTGCTGTACTTTCTGGTAAGGAATAAGTGTCCACCTCTGCTAGCTCAGACCGGATCTTTTCTTTTAATTCGGCATACAATTCTTCCTTATAGGCTTCTGTAATTACGTCGGTAGAAATCAGATATTGTTCATAGGTTGCAATCGGGTCTCTATGAGCCCACTGCTCAATTAATTCTGGTGGCACATACTTCTGACCCGATGCCTCTTCATGCCCACGCATCCGAAATGTTCTGCACTCTACCAGGTAAGGCTCAGGATTCTTCCTGATCTTCTTGGCTATTTTCTGTATGGTCTCATAGACTTCCAGAATATTATTCCCATTGATTTCTTTAGATTTCATTCCATATCCCTTAGCACGATGGACCAGTTTTTCACAAGCGTACTGTTCTGATGTCGGCGTTGATAATCCATACGCATTGTTCTCAATGACGAAGATGACCGGCAACTTCCATACGGAAGCAACATTGAGCGCTTCATGGAATTCTCCTTGGCTGGTTCCTCCTTCTCCTGTAAATGCGAGCGATACTTTCTGTTCTTCTCTTAACTTATAAGCAAGGGCCACACCCGATGCTAAGGATAACTGTGGACCTAAATGAGATATCATCCCTACAATATTGTGGTCAGGTGCTCCGAAATGAAAAGAGCGGTCACGACCCTTGGTGAATCCTTCTGACATTCCCTTCCACTGCGCATACAATTGCTTCAGCTCTATGCCTCGAGATGTAAAGACACCCAGATTCCTGTGCATAGAAAATATTTTTTCCTCTTCTTCTAAAGCGAGGGTGCACCCGACAGAAATTGCTTCTTGACCGATGCCAGAAAACCACTTTCCGATCTTCCCTTGACGCAGATAGTTGAGCATCTTCTCTTCTATCAATCGAGGGTACAATAAGTTCTTGTAGAGGTGTAATAATCTTTCCTTTTCCATAAGATCTACCTTGAAGTTATTGACTTCTATGTTTTAAAACTCAATTATAGTTAATTTTCTGCCTAGGAACGATAATTCTTACTGAAGTGATGATCAGTTAGAATAGCTGTTGCAAAACTTCATACGACTTCAGTGGCTTGAAGCTTTCTATATGCAACCGATAATACTTGATCATGCCTTCGATTATTTTCTTCCGAGAAATCTTAGGAATGGACAATGTGTGTACATGTTCTGAAGGGGTATCAATTAAGCTTCTGATGTACCTACTTTCTGTGACATCGAGCACATAGGATCCCATAAAGTGCTCAGCTACGAATCTTCCGCCCTCCAGGTCCATTCTTGTAGAATCACTCGCACCACTTGCATCTGGATAAAAACCGATGTGCTTCGTCAGTTCCAGCATAAACTTTATGTGTAGGTTAGAAACCTTTTCGGTATGCTGGTCGAGTAAAATAAATTGACTCTCTAGAAAATCATATAAAGGATAATTTTCCTCTTCTTCTATAATGGAATTACGAGAAAGTTCAAGCATAAATAAAGCTATCGAGGATTTTTCTATTGCATAAGGAATGCTTGTATATGGAAAAGCAGATTTAATTTCCTTGATCCGAGATAGGCCTCCTCCTTGCTTGTGATAAGCAACCATATCTACTAGTGAGCTGTGTTGAAACAAGGATGCACCCATCCTTGACTTAGCTTTCCGCACCCCATTAACTATAAAACTTAGCAAGCCCTTCTCTCGGGTATAGATATCCACAATCAAGCTCGTTTCGCGATACTTGATGGATTTAAAAACTATGCCTTTGGTTTTAATTATTGCCATCTGGAATATTAGAAGTAATAAATATACACCGATATTTTGTGGCTGTTTATATGCCCTATCGCATACGCCTATATGCAACTATAAGATCTACTGAAGCATACCTTAAAATCTCAGAATTCCCATCCTTCTATAGGAGATTGCTTGTACTTCTTCTTCGTATCGATTCTAGCTTGCTGTCGTTTTAAAATTAAGGATGCCAATCCTCGAGAAGGGATGGCAGATCCTACAGGACTCAGAACCATATGTATGTCTGCTTCTTCTACATCCAGTCTGTACAAGTATGACATCAGTAGATCCATATCCCTTTCCATCAATAGGCATACTCTATCCTCAATCATCTGCAGCAAGGCTTCCTCATCTAGATGATTGTCTATAACTTCTGTAGAAAATTCTTGTGGTAAACTATCCATGAATATTCTTAACAATCTCGAATGGCCAATAATTCCTCAACATAGTGTCTATCGTTAGAAAGTCTAGGGACTTTAGTCTGGCCACCTATTTTTCCTCTAGATTTCAACCATCGATGGAAAGTCCCCTTAGGTACTTGCTGAATCTGTAGGGGTCGCAGTGCAATATCCTTACTCCGTTTCGCATCGTAATCAGAATTGATCTTACGCAGATTACTATCAAGCCTTGCGGCAAAATAAGACAGGTCTTCCGGCGCCTTCTCGAATTCTATGAGCCAGATGTGTCCCCCTTGTTTTTTCTTTTCCATATATACTGGACCTACCGTATAGTCTCTGACCAGTGCTGGTACTTCCTTACATGTGACACTCAGGCATGCATCCGTATTTCCTACCATCACTTCTTCTCCGAAGACATTGATAAAATGTTTCGTTCTACCAGTCACCATAATCCGATAAGGTGATATAGAAGTAAATTGTACAGTATCTCCTGGTGTATATCTATAAAGACCAGCTGTATTCGTTATTACGATGGCATAATTTACCCCCATCTTTACTTCTGATAAGGGTATGGCTTGTGGTTGCTCTACAGTCCACTGATCCGGTGGAATGAATTCATAATAGATGCCATTGTCTGTGAGCAATAACATTCCTTCTGCCTCAGGATCATCTTGAATAGCAAAGTATCCTTCTGAAGCATTATATACTTCGAAGTACTTGAAGGATGGGTCAGGAAAATACTTCTGGAATTGCTCTTTATAAGGACCGAACCCTACACCACCATGGAAGTAATATTTCATACTCGGCCATACCTCATGGATATTCTTCTTCCCAGTTTTTTCAAGGATTCTATCGAACAGTACAATCGTCCAGGTCGGTACCCCTCCACACATCACAATTTCTTCTTTCATGCATTCCTCACTCATCTTCTCAATCTTCTCTTCCCAGTCTTCTAACAAGGCTGTTTCGAAGCATGGACTGTAAAATGGTTTTCCGACACTCGGCATGCGGTCTATCATAATGGCAGAGATATCCCCCACCATTACATCGGTGTCCTTATAGGGAGAAAGAGATCCACCCATTATCAAGGATTTCTTTTTAAATATTTCTGCTTCAGGATCATTCTGATAGATGATACTTGTAGCATCCCAGTGCGATCGTATAAGGTTACCATAAAGGAATTCGGTGGTTACAGGGATATATTTGCTTCTAGCGGAAGTAGTACCTGATGACTTAGCGAACCACTTTACACGTCCGTTAACCAAGACATCTTTTTCTCCATCCATCATACGTTCTATAGAAGGTTGGATGGTCTCGTAGTCCGTAATAGGAACCGCTTCAGCATAGCTACTTGAATCTTTGATTTCAGAAAAATGAAACTGTCGACCTATTTCTGTACCTCTCATCTGATGTAAGATCTTAAGTAGAATTCTATCTTGTAAGGTCGTAGAATCAATACGGATATTCTCTATCCTCCTGAATCTAGAAGACAGGTAAACGGAGATGGTTTTATTGAAGATTGATCGGATCACAGTAATGTAGAGTTCTATACTAAGATAGACAATTTCTTAATCCAGTAGCAAACACAATTGAATTCCTAATTGAAATCTCAGTGAAAAACTACCAAAAAAATCATTACC
>CALIQO010000589.1 GCA_938044055.1 uncultured Saprospiraceae bacterium | reverse complement strand
CCTTGTAAGATAGCAACTCAGAGCGATTATTGGTATGGACATGGCCTGCATGATCATCGTGGTCGCTATCTCCATGATCATGTGCACTGTGATCATGATCTTCATGATCATCGGCACTATGGTCGTGATCATCCTCACTATGTTCTTCGTCAGTATGAGCTTCTGCACCATGGTCGTGAGAATCCCAGACACTAGAACTCGGAGTAAGAATAAGCTGATCAATGACCGAGCCTGTTCCTTGTAAGATTCCGACTACTTTAAAGCTAGTATCATCATGAACCAGGTTATCGTCTTCTAAAAATCCATGCGAACTAGAGAAAGTATCCCCTAGTTTTAAACCGAGTTCTTCTGCAACTACCTTCCCTAAGGTAACCTCCATACTTTCTTCCCACAATCTTCCTGACTCTACAGCACCATTGTACAGCTTTAAGATGCCATGGTCTGTACCTACGATTCTATATTTTTTATAACTATCGCCGAGTGAAAGTGGGACAGAAAAATCAATCAATGGGTGTCCTTCTCTGAGAAATGGTGTGGCCTCCTGTACAGTAATATTTCCAGTAGGATAATCGACATGATACATACTAGACAGGATCATCTGGAGAGGAGAGCCCTTAGCTCCGACTACCATATGGATGTCTGCGAGATTGGATTCAAACTTTTCACTCAATTGCTTATCTAGCTGAAGTAAGAATGATATCAATCCTATTCCTAAGGCAAATAGTATGATGCTCAACAGCAGATTAAGAGGTTGAGAAATAATGTTTCTGTATGCAAGCTTTATAATGTTCATCCGTGTAATTCGATTTGGTAGTCGACTACATCTTTCAGTCGTGCGTCGTGGGTAACAATAATTAGTGCAGCATTGATATTCTCTGACTGTTCTTTCAACAATTCAATTACAGAATTACAATTCTTGTCATCAAGTGCGGAAGTGGGTTCATCTGCTAAAATAACTTTAGGCTTATTGATTAACGCTCTCGCTATAGAAACCCGTTGTAACTCGCCCTGGCTCAGAGAGTGCGGATAGCTTGATTTTTTATGGTCTACGTTGAGAGAAGCTAGAACTTCTAGACAGGCGTTTTTATCGACCGATGAGCCAGCAAGAGACTGTGCCAGCATTAAGTTTTCAATTACATTAATGGACTGTACGAAGTGTGCCCGCTGAAACACAACGCCTATATTCTGCCCTCGGAATGCATCTAGGGCTCCCATATCTAGGCTCGACATATCCTTACCATCAACCATTATGCTACCAGCCTTAGGAATCATCAATCCTGCAAGCAGATGTAACAAGGTGGTTTTTCCTACGCCAGACTGCCCTAGCAAGAGTAAGATCTGCCCAGGATTGCATGCTATATCTGGAAAAGACAAGGTGTTCTTTCCGTCATAGCTATATGTAATAGAAGTTGTTTTTATCATATTTATAATAATGCTGCTCCGAAAACTCCGGCACTATCGCCTAACATAGGTTTCAATATTTTAGTCTCTAAAGTATGATTAAAAGTATGCTTTTTTATTTCTTCTACACCTAGCGTATACAATTCATCTATATTCCCTACTCCGCCACCGATAATAATCGCTTCAGGGTCTAGGACATTAATCAGTGTTGAGATTCCCATCCCAAAGAAATGTAACAACCTATCTATTGATTCTGTTGCAAATCTATCATTACCATCTCGATATCTTTCAATTATTTCTTTCAGCTTCTTCTCTTCTCCAGATATTGACTTATAATACCTTTCCGTTCCAGGGCCAGAAATTACAGTTTCTACGCACCCTGTCTTTCCACAATAACATACTCCTCCACTCTTATCCATATAGTTGTGTCCCCACTCTCCACCGATACCATGAACACCGCCGATTACTTTTCCATCTATGACTAATCCACCGCCTACACCCGTACCCATTATTACTCCGAAAACTACTTTAGGGTTCTGAAAATATTCTTTAACAATTCCGAAGTGTGTTTCTGCCACTGCGAAACAGTTAGCATCATTACTCATATTTACATCAATATGCAATGCTTCCTGGAGATCCTTCTGCAAGGGCTGACCATTCAAGGCTGTGGAGTTACAGTTTTTCATAACACCTAAACTAGGATCTATGGTTCCGGGAGTACCTATTCCTATGCGACTAGGTTCTAGGCCACTCGCCCTTTTCATCTCGTCAATCAATTTCAAGATGTTCCGTAGGATGTCCTGATATCCTTTGTGAGATTCAGTAGGAACCCTTCTTCTGTCGACAATCTTGTTGTGATTTCCATCTTCTAAAATGACTCCTTCTATCTTCGTACCACCTAGATCTATCCCCCAGTTATAACTCATTTTCAATGTTCTGATTGTTAAATTGATCGCAACAACTTCAAGAATTTAAAAATATAAAAACCCTCTAGATAATTGCATTCATTTATGTATATATTCTACTCTTTTATAATAAGACATCTTCTTTTACACTCTTCTTGTTGAAGGCCATTAACTAAGCTTGATTTTAAGCTGCGTCAAGATTTATATATCTAAAATCTATTGCTTACTAATATCAATTCATTCATCTTTGCCCCTTGATGTCAGAAAAGAAGAAACATATAATCTGGAGAGCTATCCGAGGAGAAGAAGACAATTTCGTCCAAGGGAGCATAAAGAATGCGTTGATATTACTGGCCATTCCTATGATTCTTGAGATGATTATGGAATCTCTATTCGCTATAGTTGATACTTTCTGGGTGTCAAGGATCAGTACAGAAGCGGTCGCCACGGTAGGAATTACGGAAGCCCTTCTGATGATTATAGAATCTGTTGCCATCGGAGTTTCTATGGCCGGCACAGCATTGATTGCACGTAGGATAGGAGAAAAAAATCCAGCTGGCGCTAAAAAAATTATTGCTAATGTCCTCCTAGTAGGCGTAAGCCTTTCTATCGTCATAGGTGTTATCTGTTTCCTATACGCAGATAAAATATTATTAATGATGGGAAGCAATGCTGAACTGGTTGAGCAAGGAAAGACTTATACCTCTATCATACTGGGCTTTAATATAATACTGATGCTACTGTTTGTGCTCAACGGCATATTCCGAGGAGCGGGTAATGCAGCCATAGCCATGAGGACATTGTGGTTAGCCAATGGTTTAAATCTAATCTTAGATCCATTATTAATTTTCGGTTTCTGGATTATCCCAGGACTAGGATTGAAAGGGGCCGCAATAGCGACATGTATCGGAAGAGGAATCGGTGTTCTATACCAGTTACGCTATCTATTTAAGGGAGATTTCATGCTCAGAATGGGTCTTCCTGATTTCAGTTTTTCGAAAGTTATATTGAAAAAAATTATTGCTATCGCCAGTGGAGGTGCTGGACAATTCCTTATTGCCACTGCCTCGTGGGTATTCTTAATCCGTATCATTAATCACTTCGGTAGTCAAGCAGTTGCTGGATATACCATAGCTATCCGGGTCATCATTTTCTCTATCCTTCCTTCCTGGGGATTGAGCAATGCAGTAGCCACTCTAGTGGGTCAGAATCTGGGTGCTAAAGAACCTGATCGAGCAGAAAAAACGGTCTGGATGGCTGGCAAGTATAATATGATATTTCTATTGGTATTGAGTATCATCTTCTTTATATTTTCAGAGCCTATCATCGGAATTTTCTCAGACGACGCCGTTGTCATTTCTTATGGAGTAGCTCCGCTTAGAATTCTATGCGCAGGATACATATTCTTCGCTTATCAGATGGTCATAGGTCAGGCCTTTAATGGTGCTGGTGATACAAGGACTCCGACTATTATGAATTTCAGTATCCTCTGGCTTATCCAGATTCCCCTTGCCTATGTTATGGCTATCACCTGG
>CALIQO010000588.1 GCA_938044055.1 uncultured Saprospiraceae bacterium | reverse complement strand
TCAACAATGCTTCTCTAGATTTAACTTCACAACCGCGATTCATGTTTTTCTCTAGAGACCAATCGTGCATCCACCATTGTGAGTCTATCATAATATAGATAAGCCCATCAGTAACCTTATATACATATGGACCACCACAAGCATTATCAGGAACGACTTGTATTCGATCTACATATGGAAAGTAATCCTCAATATAATTTTCTTGCCTAATCATGGCTTCTCTCCCACCCGACTTGTGCTTGTTCCAGTCGTGATTTCCAGGAATAAAAAAAGTGGTACCCTTAAAGGATTGTATGGGTTCTAATTGTGCACGTACTATCGCCTCTCCCAATCTCCGATCAAGTGCACCTTCCTCGGGCAATCCATGGGGATATATATTGTCTCCTAAAAACATAGCAACAGAAGTAGAATCCTTCATATCCATTATAGATGCCATGCCCTCGACTGTGAAATTCCTGTTATCTATTTCGTCATCTAACTCTCCTGTATCTCCTATCAACCAGAGTGTATGAACGATTTCACTAGAAGGTGTTGGTTCATACTTAAGCCATTCTTTATCTTTATAGTAAGCAGTTCTAGAAGTTCCGCAAGCACTTAAGCTTATCACTATAATCAACCCACTTATAATTCTGTATATTCTCATATGATTAAAAATCAAAACCAAACTGAATCTTACTATAAGTGAATTTATCTTCAGGGCGAGCAATGGTAACCGATAAGGTATAGTCTGTAGAACCAGGAGAAATAAAGAATCCACCACCGACACTATTGTTCCACTCACTATCCTTGAACTCACTACTAGTATTCCATACTCTACCTCCATCATAAAACCCAAATAAACCAATATAAAATCTTATCAATGGAGTATTGATATATCCTAGGTTAAATCTCACTTCACTATTGTAAGCAAGAGCGTGCTTATCAATAAATCTATTCCGCGTATATCCCCTAAAGTGGGTCTGGCTTCCGAGTCGACTGAGGTGATAAAAATTAGCATCCCCTACACTCTGATGGTATTGTACCGATCCTATCAATGTGGTTTTAATACCTAAGTCGATGGATTTAAAATGTGAAAACCGTGTTCCGAAATTCCCTGATAATTCACCTTCTAATGAGGATCTTAAATCAATCTGCGTTTCTAATTTGCTTCCATCTGTAGGATAGGTAGTGTTGTCTGTAAAATCTAGATCAAGAGTGGACTTGTATCCTAAGAATGATTCTAGTCCATAACCTTGTAACTCTGGACCTATTACTTCTTGATCTTCGAAGTTTAATACATTGTGTCTCTCGTACCGAAGTTCATTACTCCAGATACTTTTAGTATAAAATGTCTTAGAAGTACCCGCCGCTAGTTCTGTATAATCATAATTTATTCTATTCAATTCTAGTCGCTTACTCCTATCAAACTCTGTATCGTTACCGATACCATAGAAGAATGGAAACCGATCATAAGCAGTGGTAAAAGTCGCACCGAAATACCCATCTGCCTTGCCGATCAATTGTCGATGGGTGTATTTTCCCTGGATTCTATATGCATCCACTGTCGGATAATAAATCCCCTTAGCCTCCCATTTATTTTCATACATATCCTTATTAAATCCTCTAGTAAGGTATGAAAATCCAAGCCCGAATCCTCTTCCATTTCCTGAGCTTCGTCTTACTGAAACAACGGGAATAAGAGCATTAAAATTGAATTGATAAGGATCATAGACAGGCAACGTTTTAGGTTTCCGCTGCTTCACACTCTCTGGCACAATGTCATTATTAGAAGAATTGTACATTGATACAGAACCTATGTTAACTATATCCGCATCAAGAACCATTTCATCATTGTCATCTCCACCTACGATCCTTATTTCTACACCTCCATTGTCTTCTCCCGAAACATGAAAAACATCGTCACCATCTAATCCGAATATGTATGCTCTTTTTACATATTCAGATTCCAAGGTCCTTTCTCCATATATCTCACCCTGTTCCCCTTCTTTAGATTGTCGAGACAAAACAATTTTCACATCTCCTGATGGAAGTCTCATCACTTGGATATAATCCTTTTTATTGGTTGCAGGAATCTGGACAATCTTGTTTAAATCTTTGTAATAATTGGTTATGCCTCTTTCTAGATCCTCTCTTCTACTCTTAAGTTTGCTATTAATTTCTTGACCATAGGTGCTTTCGATTTCATCTGGGAAAGCGGTAATCGCATTGTCTATCACACCATCTGTCAATTGAGTTTTAAGAATTCTAGCTGCTGATAGCCATGTTTCTAAATCGACTTCTCGCGCTAATTGACGGTCTAGGAATCTTGCTTTAAAATTGAGGTGTCGGACATTGCCAAATTTTTCGCCGAAGTCCTCAGCATTCATTATCACAAGATCAGCAATGGAAGGAATCAGTCCTGTCCAGTGAGAGAAGACATGGTCTCTATCCTTAGGTAATGGCTTGTAAATAGAAACTCCATCTTTTTTATATACTGCCCACTTCCAGTTGTCCTCATGTCTGTCCCAGTCTCCTAGATACATGTCCATCAGTCTCGCTTGCGCAAATGCGTTTTTGTCGACCCGATGATTAGGCGTCTTCCTTAATTTAAGCAACATCTCATAAGTACTGACAACATCATCTGCCCCTTCGAATCCTTTTTTCTTTTTCTTCTTACCCGCTGGTTTAAGCTCCAGCGTTCCTAGCTTACCTACATATTCAGAATAAGGACCACTTAACAATGGATGATTATCCAGCATATATAACTCAGGCTTAATATGAAGTACATCCGTAGCATCCATCAATCGATCAGCAACCAATGGACTGTAAGGATGCATTGTTGTTATAAGCTCTTGAACAATATTGCGATATACGGATTCTCTTGCTACTTCACCTAAGCTTTTTTCTGGTTCTTTATCCAGTAATCTAAAGGCATATTTCTTTCCATCAGAAGATTTAAACTTCAGGCTTTTAGTCTGTAACCCTCCTCCCGTCGCATAAGGTTTTAAGCCACCATCGTACTTATCTATATCTAAGAAAGGAGCTGATACAGGGGTAGACCATGCATCTCTATATCCCTTACCCATAAGGAAATTCTTAAATCCAGTAGGATTGTATTTCTTACTTGCTTGTTGTGGATTGACAATATTTACTTCAACATTTTCTCTCTTCACATCCTCATCTTGCCTGGCAATAAATGGATTCTCGATCTTCACTTCATCGTTTTGATTAAGAAAAGTAAAATCATACCCATCATCCGTTTCTCGCATCTTAAGCAATGAAGGTTCTTGATAGATGAATCGAAGGTTTTCTTCTTTTTTAAAGCGATACTGCTTAGTACCAGAATTCACATTGATATGCACAATATTATTGTGTGTAATCACAGCATTTACTCGATCGTGCCCAGTTATGAAACAGATTTTGTCATGCTTACGCAAAAGTTTCTCCATGGCATGGATATATCTAGTATAATCAGGATGAGCCATGTCTTGTCGATTGCCTACATTCTTTTTATATGATCTTACCAGTTGCCCATAGATAGGGAGAAAATTAAATCGAGTAAAGCCATGCCCTGCTAGTTCCGAAACGGAATGGATAGGGTGATGGGCAACAATAATTTTATTCCAATCTTGGTAATCATCAAGGACATCT
>CALIQO010000587.1 GCA_938044055.1 uncultured Saprospiraceae bacterium | reverse complement strand
GGGTGCCGATACTGAAAATATGGAATTGCAAAAGTTGAAGACAGTACACATTCCTACAGAATTATATGAGTATGGAGAAATTCAATCTTTGGATTTCTCTTCAGTTCCTATAGGGGAGATATCAGAAGATATTCTTAAGCTTAAGAACTTATCGGAATTGATTCTTTATGGAACTTATTTAGATATCGGATACATAGAAAAAACTTTATGTAAGATGAAAAGTCTAAGGAAATTAGATATTCGTCACTGTACGTGGACAGAGGATCAAGTAGAAAAAATACAAGCATCAAATCCCGAACTTACCATAATAAGGGATTTAGAAGAAGAAGATTGTAGAGACTGTTACGTAGTCTATCACGATACTTTTATTTCTTTTCATTCTGAGCAACAGGTCCAAGACTTCATAGACTCTACACCATTACATTTAAGATATATGGTGAAGACGAAAGAGGATTTAAAAAAGAAGACCAAGCATTAGGTCAATGCTTGGTCTTCTCTTTAGTCATTTAGTCTTAATAAATTACTTATCCGCATCCAGTATATCTTCGATGCGATCAATGCAATCTTCAAAGTGCGCTTTAGTCATGGCGTCTTTCTGACGTTTTGCAGCTTTCTTTAAATCCGTGTGCAATTCCTTCATCTTCATCTTAAGGACTGGCTGAATATCTGTGTTAGACACATTAACTGGAGGTGGTCCGAAAAAGAACCGGGAACCAGTCGATGGAGCAGGGTTAAGAAGAGAATTTACTCTGGTGAGATAGGTTCGCTGTAACGCTCTTCTTACTACGTCTACACTTGATCGACTGTATGCTTCTGAGAACAACCCTTTCTGTAAATCATCAATCATCTCTGTAAGCGGGTATGCTTTTTCAGGATCCATATAGCTGGCTTCTACCAGTCGCTGCATGCGATTGGCATTAAGGACTGTCGATAAGTGTCTAGATTGGATGGACCGTATTCTATCTAAAGCACCCTCAGAAGTAATTCGCTTGATGATGTCTTCACGCATCAACCATGTCGGCGTGGCGAAGGCATTATTCAATAACCAATTCATACTTCTTTTCTGATCGGTTCTATGCAGTGGACTGTAGATGTCTCCATCTTGATCTGTGGTTCGAAGTGTCTCATTAACTCCACCAATCATAGTGGCGACATGGCCGATGTATCTGCTGTAGACACCTACCATCTCACCGTATAATTCACTGAGATCTCCATAAGATTGCCCATCAGTAGAGGTCCATTCTATAAGATTTCCAGATACAATCTTCAGGTTTCGTAAGCCATAATCGCTCGCTCGCACTGGATCGTCACCGATGTTTTCTGTCTGAGAATCTGGATCTGTTCTAGGGAACCCACCTCCAAACTGGTACATAGGATCCTCTGAGTGCTTGCTGACGAATGCATGAAGTATGCTCTTTTCATCTTCTGGTTTTTCCACATCAGGGTACCATCGGTATCCATACTCTATGGAGTACATGTCATAGGGACCTAGCTGACGGATGAATCGGATGTTTTCATCTCCTGGCTGCGCTATGTAATTGTACCGAGCATAATCCATAATGGTGGTTGCTATTCCATATTTCTGGGTGAAAGTCCCTGACCTGAGAGAATCAACAGGATATGCAGAACTGGCTTTCATGTTGTGTGGTAATCCGAGAGCATGACCGATTTCATGTGAGATTACCCGTCTCATCATTTCTCCTATTTCTTCTTCTGGTGTAAGCAAAGTTCTTGCCTTAGGATTAGCGGCACCGGTTTCTAGTAAGTATCTGTTTCTATACGATCTTAAGTGGTTGTGATACCAGATGATGTCACTCTCCAGAATCTCTCCAGTACGTGGATCTGAGACACTAGGCCCGACTGCATTTCTTGTGGTACTTGCTACATAACGTACAGTAGAATATCGTGCATCTTCCGGACTGAAATCTGGATCATTTTCTGGAGCGGCTTTCGCCATGATAGCATTCTTGAATCCTGCCTTCTCAAATGCCTCGTTCCAATCTTCAATCCCTTTTATGAAATACGGCCTCCATTGTTCAGGAGTAGCTGGATCAAGATAATACACAATGGGTTTTATAGGTTCTACAAGTTCTCCTCTCATGTATGCTGCCTTATCCTTCGGTACGAGTCTCCACTTACGTATATATGTTTTCTGATCTGATTTCAACTTATCTGATCCATAATCTATCTGGCGCAGCGAAAACCATCCGACTCTCGGATCGTATAAGCGTGAAGTCATCTTATCTTCTGGAAGTAGAATCATAGATTGATTCATCTGCATGGTAATGGTTCCACTGTTTCGTCCAGATGGTGGAGATCCAGCACTGAAAGTCATGGTATGGACTGCTTCGATATTAATCGGGTAAGATCGGATGGTATCGATGTATGATCTAGACTTATCTAATCTGTTGGCCTTGAAGGTTCTTCGCTGTCCAGCATTGAGTCCAGATATAGAAGTTATATCTTCAGTGAATAAGCTGGTCGCATCTATCACAACCCCTGTGGAATCTTTTCCTAGGCATTCTACTTTAAAACTTCTGAGTATAGGCTCTAGATTGTTATTCTTCACCGATTCGTAGATAGGTAGACTATCGGGAGCTATGGCATTGAATGATATCTGCTTGAGCATGACTTTTTTTCCTTTCTTCACCCAGTGTACGACTTGCTCGTTGGTTTTAGAACCGGCGTTTAGGAACGGACTC
>CALIQO010000586.1 GCA_938044055.1 uncultured Saprospiraceae bacterium | reverse complement strand
CATTCCACCGATTAATACCGTCATCTCAGGAGCAGTCAATGTTAAAAGTTGTGCCTTATCTATCAACAATTCTTCTGTAGTAACACTGTACTTTCCTTTAAGGTAATTCCTAAACCCATCTGCTGCAGGCTCTAGTACTGAGAAAGATTCTATATCCGTCTGTTCTTGCGTAGCATCTGTTCTTCCTGGAGTAAATGGAACATCTACTTTCCTTCCACCAGCTTTCGCTGCCAGCTCTATTCCGACACTTCCACCAAGTACAATAACATCAGCAAGAGAAACTTTCTTTCCTCCAGATTGAGAGGCGTTGAAATCAGCTTGTATGGTTCTGAGCTTGTCTAGGATTGACCCCAGATCAGCTGGATTATTCACTTCCCAGAATTTCTGTGGCGCAAGTTGGATCCTTGCACCATTGGCTCCACCTCTTTTGTCAGATCCCCTGAATGTAGATGCCGAAGCCCATGCTGTTGAGACCAATTCTTGAACAGATAATCCGGAATCAGCAATCTGAGTTTTTAAGGATGCAATATCTTCTGCGTTTACTACCTCATGATCAACAACAGGTACGGGATCTTGCCAGATAAGTTCTTCTGTAGGAACCTCACTGCCTAGGTATCTAGTTACAGGTCCCATGTCTCTATGTGTAAGCTTGTACCATGCTTTCGCAAATGCTTCTGCAAATTGGTCAGGATTCTCATGGAATCTTCTTGAGATCTTCTCATACGCTGGATCCATTCTCAGAGACAAATCTGTTGTCAGCATTATCGGTGCATGTGTTAATGAAGCATCATGCGCATCTGGAACAAGTCCTGCTCCACCACCATTCTTAGGTGTCCATTGTTGAGCACCAGCTGGGCTTTTAGTTAATTCCCATTCGTACCCAAATAGATTTTCAAAGAAATTATTACTCCACTTAGTAGGTGTTGTGGTCCAGGCTCCTTCCAGTCCACTGGTAATCGTATTTACACCGTGTCCTGAACCAAAAGTATTTTTCCATCCTAGACCTTGTTCTTCAATAGCAGCAGCAGCTGGTTCACTAGCGACATACTTGTCTGGATCTGCCGCACCATGTGTTTTTCCGAAAGTATGACCACCGGCGATAAGGGCAACTGTCTCTTCGTCATTCATAGCCATTCTACCGAATGTCTCTCGGATGTCTTTAGCCGCTGCGATAGGATCTGGATTCCCGTTAGGCCCTTCTGGGTTGACATAAATCAATCCCATCTGAACTGCGCCTAGCGGATTTTCAAGTTCCCTGTCTCCTGTGTATCTATTATCTCCTAACCATTCTTTCTCTGACCCCCAGTATACATCTTCCTTAGGCTCCCATACATCTTCTCTTCCACCAGCGAAACCATATGTTTCGAAACCCATGGTTTCTAAAGCAACATTCCCAGCTAGGATCATCAAGTCTGCCCACGAGATTTTCTTTCCATACTTTTGTTTTATCGGCCACAATAACAACCTTGCTTTATCCAAGTTGGCATTATCTGGCCAGCTATTAAGCGGAGCGAAACGTTGTGTCCCAGCTCCTCCTCCACCTCGTCCATCGGCAATCCTATATGTTCCTGCACTGTGCCATGCCATACGGATAAAGAATGGACCATAATGACCATAGTCGGCAGGCCACCAATCTTGAGAATCTGTCATTAAGTCGGATAAGTCCTGTTTAAGGGCATCATAGTCTAGTGAACCAAATGCCTTCTTATAATCGAAATCTTCCCCCATAGGGTTAGATAAAGAGGAATGCTGTCTGAGTATATTAAGCTTTAATTGATTAGGCCACCATTCTCTGTTGCCTGTGCCTCCTCCCGCACCACTGTTAACAATGCCACTCATAAATGGGCACTTACTCGCATCACCATTTTCATGGTTCGTATGTTTTTTGTTATCGTTTTCCATGCGTATTGATTTTTAATTTATTGAAGTTCAAGAACCTTACATGAGGAACTGAAAATTGAATACGAAAATAAGCAGTATATTCCATAGATAAAAACGAATATATCCATATATTAATCGATAAAAACGATGAATAGATCTCAGATAGAATACATCATTCAACTTGAGCGACATAGAAATTTCGGACGTGCTGCTGATGCTAGCTTTATAACACAATCTACCTTAAGCGCCATGGTAGCGAAAGTAGAGGAACAGATAGGAATAGAAATATTCAATAGGAAAACAAGGCCTATAAGTATAACACCACATGGAGAGCATATCATCAAGGGATTAAAAAACATCTATCGAGAATATCAACTCTTCGATGAATCTATCAACAGGATTAAAGGACATGAAGTAAGCAACCTTACTATAACTTGCATACCAACTGTTGCACCTTACTTATATCCTTTATTTCTAAACAAGATATCTACTACCTACTCTAAAGTTAATTTCACCATTCGAGAAGATACTACTGAGCGTATTCTAGAATCAATATTGTCTGGCGAGATTGATATAGGAATCGTGTCTACTCCACTCGATCATCAAGAAATCATACAACATCATCTATACAATGAAGATTTTCTTGTCTATGATTGTGGCAACGGTAAAACAAAAAAAAGATACAAGGTAAGTGACATCGATCTTAAGAGACTCTGGTTGATGGAAGAAGG
>CALIQO010000585.1 GCA_938044055.1 uncultured Saprospiraceae bacterium | reverse complement strand
GCAGCTCATTATCGATTCTGAAATAAAACAAGCCGGAGGATCGTTTCTATGCTTATTCAAGATGTCATCGATTTCCAAGGCATAATTCTTACCATACTTATTCTGCCGCCTGATAGGATCAGGTAGTGACATAATAGATGTAGATTCTGGTTTTCCAGTTCCACCCTTCCTGTTGAATTTATAGGAGCTGACGTCGATAGCGGATTGGGTATGTCCATGATATCCCATTTCAATGGCAATGGTTCTTGATCGTCCAGTTACAATCTTAGCCATTCTCAGTGCAAGATCATTGGCCTCACTTCCAGAGTTGGTAGAGAAAACCCTTGTAAAATTCTCTGGAAACAGTGATAGAAGCGCCTCACTGTAATTAACAATAGATGGGTGTAAGTATCGCGTATTGGTATTGAGGGTAGACATCTGATTTCTTCCTGCTTCTACGACCTTGTGGTTTTCATGTCCGACGTGCGCTACATTATTAACTAAATCTAGATATCTCTGGCCTTCTTGATTTAAAAGATATTGATTCCTACCTCTCACCATATACTCAGGGCTGCTGTATGAAACACTTAAGTTATTACCGAGAACCCGCATCCTCTTCTCAGCGATAATGGAATAATCGTCTTTAGTAGACGCTTGATTATAGGGCTTGATTCCAGTCAACCATAATTTAGGATCCGGACATAACTTCTTCCATAGTCGTTTCTCTGATGGATAAGTCACACCAGGAAAATTACTTTTATGCCCACACATAGATAACATAATCTGAAAGTGTAGGTGTGGGGCCCACGATCCGTTTTCGATCTCATCTCCTATGTAACCTATTATCTCTCCTTGCTCCATCTTCATTCCTACTTTCAACCGATCATGACACTCAGATGATAGATGTCCGTAGAGGGTATAAAAAGACAAGTCAAGTTCTTGATGATGTAGAATGATAACATTGCCGTAATCTTTATAATCATCGACTTGCTCTATAAGAACAATTTCTCCTGCTTCTGGTGCACATACCGATTCTCCAGCGGGAATCCAGTAATCTTCACCTAGATGAATTGTCCTGAACTCAAGGCTTGTGTTTCGCTCCTTGGCAAATGCATCCGTTACGTAGAATGGCCTACACGCTTGATATCCGTTATAGGTGTAATCAACACCATTTTTATTGCAGAATTTTTTAATGCTATTCCATTGAGCATGGGGGTCATTATATTCTTCAGAAGTTCCTAAATGCAATTGAAACACATCAAGGGGCATATGGATGCCTGTCTGATTCTGCGTACACGGTAACATATCTTCAATACGCACTGGATGGGCAGCGGCATACTTTAAAAAAGCCTGATGCTTTTCATCCAAGGTGCCGGATACATTAACAGCATCTTCTAACCTAAACCTAAAATAAGTTTCATTTACTTCTTTCCATTTCACCAACAATCTCCATGCAGGCTTACTGCTTACTTGGTGGTATTCATTTTCAGGATATGCAAGCGCATTCATCGTACTGTGCGTCACGCTAAGCAAAAGTCTTATAGCAACTAGGTTATAGAGTACAGCGATTTCTTCCCTGCTTATCGCATTCACTTCATTATACCCCTCTGTGATAAGTGCAGCGATTGTGACTGGATCGGATTTATCCATGGCAACATATGCTATGGCATTGGCGATTTCAATTACCCTTACAGAATATAATGCGTCTCCATAATCGATTAACTTAATACATCCTTCAGAATCTACAAGTATATTAAAGTCATTGGCATCGTTGTGGATCAACTGCTGAGGAAGTTTATTGAGATCTTGTTGCATCACCTTATACTTTCTATAAAAGTGATTGACAAGTTCTCGATTATCCGAGTTAAAGAGATCTAGTTTATCTTCTATCCACAGGGCTTGAGAGGAATTCCATTTAGAGTCATCATTGTTATCGGCTATGCTTATTTCTGATAGAATAGAATCGATCTTCCCCAACTCCATTCCTAATTTTAGATAATCTGAATCTTGGACATCCTTTTTATGGTTCCACACTTCACCCTCTAACCACGATAACACCCGTACAACATGAGGTGTGCCGTTATATTCAATACTGGCATAGAGTTCACCTTGGGTTGTCTTTACTTGCTCAGGAAAATTGAATGAATAACTACTTAATTTTTCAAGTAGTTGAGATTGAAAATCAGCTTCGTTTTTATTTTCCGGTCGTACAACTTTAACCAAGTACTTACTATGATTGGATTTCAATAAAAAATTGAAATCTACATCTCCCGGAAGGATTTTATAAATCCCCTGAATTCCATATTTTTCAGATATGAAAACAGGCAATTGATCGATCAATGTTGTATGCGTACTCATATTACAAATGTAACAAGAGCAATCATAATTTTAATCAATCGTAAAGTCTATCTACTGAAACTTTGGTAGCCGCAATGGTTCCGATGAATGGCGCTAAAAATAATCCTACAACAGGAATCATCAATAACAATAGAAAGAGGCTCCCATTTGCAATAGCGAGTATCTTACGCCTCGTAACCCAGCGTACAGATTCTCTCACGGTGAAGTGTCTTTCTAAGCAAAAATCAATATTGGCAAACCCCATATAATAGGCCTGAACTATAAAAATGAGCGGTGTGGTTAAAAGCGCTAACCCTGGAATTAAACTCAATAGGATGAGGAGAAGGGTTATAGATACTTCGTAAGTTATATTCCGCAGACCGAGTCGGATACCACGCATAATTTCTTTTATCATTCGGGCGTAAGAAAAAATCACACCATCATATTCATCTACCAATCCTTCTTCTAACCTTTCCGATAATGGACTCATTACAGGTGCAACAGCTATCAGCACGATGTACTTGTACAACAGTCCTCCTACGATTAAAATCAAGCTCCAGCTTAAGTATACAGCAATCTGATCGATAAAGCCTTTTCCCCAATCAAATGGGTACAAGTTAACAAGTAAGTCGCCTAGGTTGTCAGACCACAACCATGCACTGCCAAATATAGCTCCGCCTATTACCAATGAAATCAATCCTGATAAAAGCAAGTAAGGGTATAAGTTATACCTATTCGCTAGGGAGATTGAACTTCCGTAGGCCTTTAATGTATCTGTAATTGCTCGCACTTAATATTTAATCGTTGTTCTTAGGTCAATTAAAACAAGTATGGCATTGCTTTCCATTCTTATCGATAAACTAAGTCGAATTTTATACCGAGTAGTTCAAGTAGGTTTTAAGATGCTACTTTTTTCTTTCTTCGGGTTTTAAACAACTCTACCAGTTCCTTGTCTTTTAAGAAGCCAAGATCAGAGAAAGTAGTTCTTACCCATTTCTTGATATCCTGATAGTCTTTTCCTCTTTTATCGGTGAATTTTTTAAGCAGTTTTTTAACATAACGCAGGCTTAGTAACTTGACGTCTTGATTGAATTTCTGATTAGAGAATATGCCCATATACTGGGTAAAAACTTTATTAATCTCAAAGTATTCTTGATAATCAGTCTCCGGTAAATTCCCTAGGAAGTTTCTAAAATAGGTTAAGATAGATGCTCTTAAGCATTCATTTTCTTTAGACCTTCCTTCGTTCTGATCGTAATAAGTTCTTACAGCTTCTATAACGTCTTCATGGATATATCCTTTTCCGTGTACCGCATCAAGGAGACCATAGTGCGCAGAGATACCATCACTTACATTGCGATCAATCAACTTCGATAGGCGCTCATCATTATCCTTGGTTACTTGATGTGCAGACTCTTGCAAGTCGTTCAACACCTTAAAAAACCGCTCACTCTGTCTAGGTTCCTTTCTTATAATATTGAATGTCTCGGTATATTTCTTAGCGACCTTATCATTTAATGGAATGTACAATCCTACGATCATCATAATGTCTAGAAACTCGTCCATCTCTAAGAACTCAGATGTAGTGATCATTTTTTCTATGTGAGGCACAAGGCTTTCATTATCATATCCGTTAGCTGATCGATATAAGAGGAAGTTCTTGATGCTTGGAGCGAATGTTACAAGGTCTGTTTTAGTAGTTGCGAATTCTGTTGATTGATAGTTAAGACTGTGAAATTGTCTTCTGTATTTAAACAGTCCTGTATTTCTTATTTTCTGAGATCTGTACTCTTCAGATCTCTGGGATTGCAAGAAGTACTTTACTTTTTTATTCACCACAGAATCAAGTAAGTTGGTTACCCATATATCACTGCTCAAGGCAAAACCTATCTTGACAGACTGACCTGTTCTGTTCGCAATTAAATCGAAATTGGAAGACTGAGTGATCGCCTCTAGAATCTCCTTGAAGTGATTCTGTGGTCTTCTATATTTTACATGCTCATTAACTTCTCCTCTTAATACTGAATATCCTAAAACCTTAGGTAGATACAATCCTTCGAATCCAGGATCAAGCAATTCTTTTTCTAACGATTTCAACTGAAGTGGTAGCGTATCAGCTACTTTCATATATACTTCTTGAATCTGTGGTTCGAAGTGCGCAACAAGGGCCTTATACGCTTCTTCTTCCTCTTCTTCAAGATAGCTAGCTAGTAATTCTGAATTCTGAATCGTTGCTTTGATATTATCAAGCTGGGTTTTATATATCGCATCTAATGCTTCCATGATGAATGTATTACTTGGTACTTATAAATGAAGACCCGGTAAGCCAATTAAGCCTTACCAGGTCTATAAATTTTAAATCTTATGTTTAAAGGTAAGCAATTTTCATTGATTACCCTTCATCCTATGATTATTCTTCTTCGCTTGCAGCAGGCGTTTCTTCTGCTACAGCCTCAGCTACAGCTTCTTTCGCTTCTGCAACTTCTTCTTTCACCTCTTCCACTGCTTCTGCAACTTCTTCTTTCGCTTCTGCAACTGCTTCCACAGTTTCTTCCGTCGCTTCTACAACAGCTGGAGCTTCTTCAGCAACTGCTTCTGTTACAGCTTCCACTGCTGCTTCAGGAGCAGCTGGAGTTTCTTCTGCAACTGGTGCATCAGCAACAGCCTCTACATCAGAAGCTGGAGCTTCTTCTTCTCCTCTAAATGCTTCTTGAGCTTCTGTTGTATCAGCAACAACTTCTTTTTTCTTTGCAACACCAGAAACTTCTTTCCTGAACTGTTCAACTGCCTCTGCTGTCGCAGCAACTCTTGCAGCTACTTTAGCTTCTTTAGCGTCTATCCATTCCGTAAGCTTAGCATCCGCTTGCTCTTGTGTGAGTGCACCTTTTTTAACACCTCTCTGAAGGTGCTTCTTATAAAGTACTCCTTTAAATCTAAGGATAGCTCTTGCTGTGTCAGTAGGCTGTGCACCTTTTTCTAACCAGCTGAATGCTTTGTCTACATCTAGTTCGATACTAGCAGGCTTAGTCATAGGATTGTAAGAACCTAAGTTCTCAATGAATCTACCATCTCTAGGAGCTCTTGCATCGGCTACAACTATGTGGTAATAAGGTTTTTTCTTACGGCCTCTTCTGGCCAATCTAATTTTTACAGGCATAATGCTAAAATTTTCTTGGTTAAACCATACCCCAATCAACTGAAAATCAGTCATAAGGCTTTTAACGGCCGCAAAAATAGCATTTAATTTTTAATTATTCAACAACAAGACCATTAAAGCTCGGTTGCTTCTCTCTCTTCATCATGATCCTCGTGGCCATGACCTTCATGAAGTTCATAACGCATACTATCGGGTCGAGCCTTTAAGAAATCAAACTTCATTCTATATCCTCTCATTTTTCCTGTAAGAATAAGTGTATCAGAAGATAGGTAATTTATAGAGAGGGTATAAGGAAAGGGTTCTTCAGATATCAGTTTGTCTTCTTCTTTCTGATAGGCGGCTTCAATTTCTTCACCCAGCATATTGGTAATTAACATAGAATCCTGAATGGTAATTGTTGTGCCTTTTAGCGTGGTTGTAACACTGGCATCTCTCATGGCTTTATCGAGGTTCCATGTACCATACAATCTATTATCTGGAACAACTTCCGACTTGCTGCCACAGGAAATAATACCTATTACAGGTAACCCAACTAGAATATATTTTAAGAATTTTTTCATAATACAATTTAATACCATCCTCTATCTCATCTAATTAACTAAGTCTTGACAAGAAATGTTGCATCATCTACCAGGACTTAATGACTTACCCTTATTAAAATTCTTCCAGATCATCTTATCTAGAATCTTGTCTGGGACAAAGGAAGAAATTATTTTAAAAATGGTTTTATTCTTATGCACAATATACCGTGTCTTCGGAGACTTAGTCCTAAGTATTTTTAAGATCAAGTCTGTAACTGCTGTTGTAGGCAATGCTTTCTCTGCAGAATCTGATATAAGCTTATCTGCTTTTTTTATGATACTCTTATAAGGAGAGTCTTCATATTTAGTCAATGCACCGATGTTCTTTCCCCAGATCTTGGTTTTAATAGGGCCTGGCAGAATGGAAACAACTTTTATTCCATAAGGGTACAATTCTCTTCTATAAATATCTACCATAGATTCTAGGGCATGCTTAGATATACAATAAGCTCCGTTAAAAGGTAAATTCATTCTACCTGAAATACTGCTTATGAAGACAATCGTAGCAGGCTTTTCTCTTTTTGTGTCCATACCTAGAAGATGCAGTGCAGCATTGGTAACTTTCCTTGCCCCCATTACGTTAACTTGCATCTGATAATCAAACTCCTCGTCGCTTAGATACAACATCGGTCCTGGCACGGCTAGTCCTGCATTATTTACTAGCAGGTCTAGTCGTCCTTCGCTTACTTTTTCTAGTTCTTTCTTAAAATCTTCTCTAACTTCTGTCACATCGACTGTAATAATCCGGATGCCGGCTCCATACTCACCTAGAAGTCTTTCCTTATCTATATTTTTTCTAACTGTACCTATGACAATAAAACCATTCTGTATTAAAGGCTTAATCAGAGCCTCGCCTATTCCACTCGAAACGCCAGTAACAAGCGCATATTTTCTTTCTTGCGCCATACTATCTTATTATCACTTCATTGATTATAATTCCTGAAACTTCTTCCTTATAAAGGTCAATGATTTTCGTTTTGGAATAAGCCAGCTCCATACGTAGAGAAGAAGAAGAAATACTTATGTATAGTTTCCCTTCTTTGTAATAGATACTGCGGGTATAACTTGAAATAGTCTCACCCATCTTTTCTTTCCACACCTTTTTAATCAAGGCATTAACATAGCCCTTTCTGATGCGTTTATTAGCATTGAGGTAATCTTGCAATACTTTTTCTATAGGAGCATCTCTTTTAGGAACTATATTCATTCAATGTTGCCTTTTTCTACTTCAAAGATACTGTAGTCAATCGACAATGGGTCAAGGATCATAGGAATAGTTTTGACATCTTTATCGGTTAAGAAGACCTGGCCACTGATTTCTTCAGACAATACTTGTAAAAGGTGGGACACCCTTTCATGATCTAATTTATCAAACACATCATCCATTAACAATAGGGGATACATATTACTAGCCGCTTGCATAACAGCATATTGCGCGAGTTTTAAGGCAAGGACATATGTTTTAAGTTGGCCTTGGGAACCATACAATTTCAGGCGTTCGTCGTTCATCGAGAAGAGTAAATCGTCCTTATGTACACCACCAGTTGTTCTTCCCATGATGCGGTCTTTTTCTCTATTAAGTGCAAGAATTTCTTTAATAGAATGTTCTTGTAATCCAGATTGATAGGCAACCATACAGGCCTCTTTTCCTTTACTCAATTTCTTATAATAAGACTTGAAGATCGGTCCTATTTCTTCTATAAATTTTTTTCTGGAATCGTGGATTACTTGAGCAGGTTGTTCCATTTTATCATCTATAGCAGAAATCCACACTTCGTCTAAATTGCGGTTACCGAGATTATTCTTAAGGTAAGCATTGCGTTGCTTCAAGAGTCTGTTGTAACTGCTGAGTGCAAGAAGATAAGCCTTATCATATTGAGCAATCGTTTTATCCATAAATGCTCTTCTATCTATACTGGCATCTAGCAGTAATTGGATGTCTGAAGGAGAAATCACCACGCAAGGATATCTGCCCACATGTTCGGAAATCTTATTAAGCTTCTTGCCATTAACTTCCAGTTCTTTCAGACTACCTGGCTTGCATTTTACGATCATATTGTCTTGCTCCTCATTCACCACAAGAACCGCTTCTAACCTGAAAAAGTCGGCATTAAGGTTCTTTACATACCGATCAGAAGAAGAAAAATAGCTTTTACCTATGCTCAGGTAATGAATGGCATCAAGCAGATTGGTTTTACCAGATCCATTGAGGCCAAGTATGGCGTTGAGTCGAGGATGAAACTCAATCGACTGATTCTCATAGTTTTTATAATTGATTAACTTCAACTTACTAAGAGAAAGAGGGGTTATATCTGGTGGTGTTTTTTGACTCAATCTTGTTTTTTGCTTTCGCAAATAAATTATAATAATGCTAATATGCGTAAAAACAGGTGATGATATGTAGACATTTCAGCATTCTCGTTGTAATTTTGTCATCTTAAATGAAATTGTATGGCAGATTCAGCAACTAAGAAAAGAACCAGCAGGTCTAAAAAGAAAAGCGCTTACGACAAAGACATGTACTTAAAATGGTTTGAGATCATGTTCAGGGTACGAAGGTTTGAGGAAAATACACTCATGGCTTATTCTAAGCAGAAGATCCGTGGTTTCTGTCATGTATACATAGGTCAGGAAGCGATTGCTGCTGCACTGACTTCTGCCATAACTCCAGATGACAATGTTGTAACTGCTTATAGACAGCACGGGGTAGCACTTGCTAGAGGGCTAGATTCAAGATCATGCATGGCCGAGCTTTATGGCAAGGTCACTGGTTGTGTAAAAGGAAAA
>CALIQO010000584.1 GCA_938044055.1 uncultured Saprospiraceae bacterium | reverse complement strand
CTGTTTCGTAGTGGGCATGTCTTCCTCTCGTGATATCAGTAGGTGTGCTATGGGTGGTGAATATTCTCTGTACAGAGAACGGTATGTGATCATCGGAACTTATAATTGAAAGGAAGCCCTCTGCTTCTTTTCCTATGGATTGAAAATCTATGATATATGGTTTCAAGGATTTCATAGTTATCTTCTCTGATATAGAACAATATACTTAGAGGCCTGGGGCGTATAATTCTGTGCTTGTTCACCATATACCATACGTGTTCTACCATCGATCAAATCGGCATAAGCAATGGGTCTATAATTATTAGACAGAAACCCATAACTATTATCATAAAGTGTACGGATATCTCCTTGTTGTATTCCCCACGAAAATGGAACTACATTAAATAAAACAAACTTAGGCCTAGAATCTTCTAGATCTTTATAGGCATCGAATTGCGCCTTCTTATTCCACGGAATATTGGTACTAATCAAGCCAGGAAAGATATGGCGTGTCGGTGCCATCTTATCCATATACAAGTATGCTTGTGGTTCTCCGCCGAGAACATAGAATTTATCTTCGCTTGTTGACAATCGTTCTGCATAATTACTCAACTCCCTAATCTCACTGAATGGATTTCCTGGAGTAGCCATGGCTACTATTCTATGTACATTATCTGGCAGGTAGTAATGTTTATTGTGGTTAAAATCTGCCATGAATACTACTCCGAGTCCTACAGCCATAGCAGCAGAAATCATCAAGCTTTTCTCATTAACAATCGCCTTCCCTATGTATCCTGAAAAAACAGCTAATGGAATAATCAATAACATCCAGTATTGAGAATAGAACCTACCTCCAGGTGTCATACTCAGCCCTAAAAAAGATAGGAATATTATGAGATAGAGTATGTTCCATTTTTCATGCTTAACCTTATATAAACTGTACACAAGTCCTATCAGACTGCTTATCCCGATAATCCAGAAACTATGGAAAAATTTCTTTCCGAAAAAATCGAAATAAAATGCTGCCTTACTCTCTTCATCCACTGTTGAGTAATTCTTACTTACATCATAGATCCAGTGAACGAAATCATTCCATCCTCCCGAGAGGTATAAAAATAGGAGGGTGATTATTCCCACTGCGGCAATTGTTCCTCCATATTTCAATCCTGTCCAGAAAATATCTTTCAATGATTTTTTTCTAACCACGTGATCTATGACAATATAAATTACAGTAGCTACTAGGAAGAAGAGTGCCGTCTGTTTTATCAGAAGCGCTCCCGATACCATTGCGCCAGCATATATGTAATCTCTAGGTGATCGATTCCTTGTCAGGAAGTACAGACAACCTGCAAAGAAAAAATTGACATAATGTTCTGAAACGGCAGAAAACCCTAAGTGTCCTAGGTTGAGGCTCATAATAAGGAACACTGCTCCTACAACAGCACCTGCCTTAATATTCTTGAAAATGTTCTTGCCGACCCCTATCAAGAAAGCGGCAGAACCTAGATTAATAAATGCTATAGCCATCCTTAACCCCGATTCTGAAAACCCAAATATGCTGCCTAGCAATCCGAAGATATAATACAATCCTGGAGGTTTCATTTCATAGAAGTCTACATATGGCGTACCCCCATTAATGGCTACTCTACCGAGGTATCCATAACTTCCTTCATCCCGATTTAGAGGTATCTCTAAAAAAGAATATCGGGCTATAAAGTAGATAATCAGTGCAACCCCTAGGAGTATCCATGGGAGGTAATTTCTTACTACTGTTGCCAGTAGTTTCGGTTGTGCCGCCGCCTTTTTAGAGGATGCTGGTTTCTGTGGGGAGGCTTTCTTTACTTTAGATGCTGTCTTGCGTTGCTTCTTCTTAGCCATAATAGAAAGTGAAAATACTATATATTATAATATATCCGTATATGTAGAAGATTGTTTCTTATATAGTGAAGTGATTCAGAAGTGTGTGCAAGGTAATTCGCAGTCTGATAAGAGGAGGTTTTCTATAGAAGCTCAGTCCATACTAGGTACTTAAGAAAGTATCCTATGGATATCAAAAGGGCCATGGCTGGCAACATCGAAAAGGGTTTTTTATCCCGGTTTTATTTTATACTACTCTTCTTCGTCGCTGGCCGTGGTTAAACCATGGGCATCGAGTTGCTTAAACCACTTGATTATTTTCTTTATATCAGAGATGTATACTCTGTCGCGATCATAGTCAGGAAGAATTTCACTGAAGTATGCTGTCAGTTCTTCTGCTGGAGCCTTATGATCTATAATGGGATGAGATGCAGACTTAGCAAGCATACTGTTAAACACTTCCTTCAATTCTACTGTATCCATCATGGTATAGATAGAAACCGTTTCAAGCGGTGTAAACTGATGCTTCCTTACTGAATAGAACTTTACTCTTCCAGTATCTAGGGCTTCTAAGACGAGGCCATTACTTCTACTTGATACGAGCTGGTTCAATCCTCCTACTCCACTTACGGCAATAATATTGGTGATATTCATATGTGCTTCTCCATTGATGCGACTGCAAAGATAAGCACCGATCTCTCTTCACATAATAATTCTGTCATCGGATTAAAAAATCAATAAGAAATCTGGGTCGCCGTATGGGTTGTGATTTTCTCTATTGCTCCACCCGATTGTGGATAGCTGTTATCTTACGCTGAATATCTGCAAGTTTTTCTTCTATCAGAAAATTAAAAGTACTCTTAGAATCAGAGAAACTCAGGTGGGCATAATACTGCCAGACTTCTGCAACGTGCTGATAATCTAGTTCATAAGGAAGATAGGTTTCATTATCCGATTGTAGAAAAAGTGTATTGCGATCGCTTATGTTCCGAAGTCGCTTGTATACAACACCTTCATCTTTACTCACGACAACATACGTTCTCCCATCCTTGATATCAGATAGCCGTTCTACATAGGAACAGATAACGATACTCCCTGGCTCTATCGGTAACATAGAATCTCCCCTTATCTCGAACCCTCTATATGTACCATCCGGAATACTGGGAAAAGCAATCTTAGGCAAGTCTCGAATATATTCTGGATCACTGAAGTTCTGAAGGTATCCTGCTTCTGCCTTGGTATCTACAAGCTCGATATTGCCTCTATTGTCTTGGTCAACAGAAATCGCCAGTACACGGAGGTCCTTGTTCCGCAATATCTCTAGATCTTGATGGCTGAGATCCGATCGTATGAGTTCATCTACTTTTACTTTAAAGTAATCGGCAAGCTTAAGGAGCATAGCAAGATTAGGTTCCGTCTTTCCTCTCTCATAATCTCCCAGCGTCGTTCTAGGTAATTCCAACACTTCCGCTAGACCTTGCTGGGATAATTTATTTTTCTTTCTGAGGTAGTTAAGATTCTGTGCGAGCATAGAAAATGGGTTGTAGTTTTATATAATGGAGGTGATCTAAAAACTTCTTAAGCGGCGATAAATAGAGAAGTGGGATAAAGCAATAAAATAAAAATTATCACACCTTCTCATTGACAAATATAAAAAGGTTTTCGATATTTGACGGTTTTTCCGCTGTTTTATTGCCGATAATAGCGACATTTTATAAAATGTGCCTTGTTTAAGGACAAAAAATCATTTGCCTTGAGCAGGACAGACCTAAGTATCCGTATATCAGACCATGTATAATAGAGCCGTTCTACATATGGATCTAGACTCCTTCTTCGTGTCGGTTGAGTGTCTTAAGAATAGTGCCTTGAAAGGCAAGCCATTACTGATCGGTGGTACGAGTAGCCGCGGAGTTGTGGCCTCATGCAGCTATGAAGCCCGTCGCTTCGGTATCCATTCTGCGATGCCGATGAAGATGGCCTTACGCTTATGTCCACATGCCACGATCCTCCGAGGCGACATGGATAGTTATTCCTACTATTCTAGACTGATTACGGATGTAATTGCTGAAGAAGCGCCCCTCTTCGAGAAGGCATCCATCGATGAGTTTTATCTCGACCTTACGGGTATGGATAAGTACTTCGGGTGCTATGCTTGGTCTCAAGAACTGAGGCAGAAGATAATAGGTGAATCTGGCCTACCGATCTCATTCGGTCTATCGGTTAATAAGATGGTGTCCAAGGTAGGTACTGGAGAAGCAAAACCCAATGGTGAGAAGCAAGTTTCTGCTGGCACAGAAAAAGGTTTTCTTGCCCCTCTCCCTGTAAAAAAAATTCCAGGCGTAGGGAAAGAGACGCACAAGAAACTGAGTTTCATGGGGGTAAAATCCATCCGCACCTTGAGTGAAATTCCAGTAAAATTACTGGAAAGAGAATTCGGAAAAATGGGAAGGCAACTCTCAGAAAAATCCAATGCCATCGACCGATCACTTGTAGTCCCGTATACGGAACGCAAGTCTATATCTAAGGAAAGGACATTTACCGAGGATACCCTCGACCTACGCATGATGAAGGCCCTTCTGACAGATATGGTAGATAAACTGACCTTCGATCTGAGGGATGGTCAGAAGCTGACTGCCTGTATCACGGTCAAGATCCGATATGCCGACTTCAATACATATACCAAGCAACGGCGGATTCCTTATACGGCTAATGAGAATACAATCCTTCGGTATGCACTAGAACTTTTCGACACCCTACATCATCGACGCCAATTGATACGACTGATCGGCGTTAAGTTCAGTCACTTGGTACCTGGAAAATATCAGATCAGCCTATTCGATGATACAGTGCAACACATACAACTCATGAAAGAAATGGATCATATCCGGAAGCGATGGGGAAGCGGCGCCATCGGTAGAGCAGCATGCTTAGACATGCCTGACCGCTTCAAGAAAAAGTACGTCAACCCTTTTCAGAAGGGATAAGTCCTTTCTCTATTAAAGACTCACGCACTGCCTTCCACAGATTATCGCGGTCGGGAACAGGAGCAACTATCTCTAGGTCTGGTAAGAAAAGTTTCCAACTATGAAGGTGGATAGAGCGGTCTACATTTCTTCTCCGCGCACCATACTTAACATCTCCCCCTACCGGATGCCCGATGTGGGCTAACTGGCATCTTATCTGATGGAAGCGTCCAGAGTGTAGAGATACTTTTACTATGGTGTATCGATCGAGCCGATCTACTACTTGATAGTCTAGAGCAGCTCGCTTTCCTTGAGGTTCCGGAACAACATATGCCTTATTGTTAGCCCCTTTATAGAGTCGGTTAATCAGTATGCCTTGATCCTCTTCTAAGTGCCCTTGTGCGATGGCAAGATAATCCTTCTGTACTGCATGCTGCTGCCATAGACTCTGATACGCCCTCATGCTTTTAGGAGAAGAAGCCAGTAAGACAATTCCAGATACCGGACGGTCGATCCGATTGATGAGGTGATAAGGCGAGCCCATCTCTTCACTCACCTGGGTCTGAACATCCTTAACATCATAATGGTCTGGCTGCACAGGAACGCCACAAGGCTTATTGATAGCCACAATTTCTGAATCCTGATACAAGTACTCTATTTCCATCATTTCTGAGATAGGTTGCCACAAAACAATTGAAGCGACAAAGTTAAGGTGGAAAAGATATTTCATAGCGTTTCTGATCAAGAAATATCTCTGATTTAAATCCCTTCATAATCTGAACAGGAAGTAATACGTATTATGCGTATCTACTGCTGGGGATTATTATCTTTATCCATCTAACACACACGACCTATGAAGTTCGTCATTCTTGGAATACTGGTTTTTTTTGCATACCGTATGTTTATTCAGAAGCCATTGTTGGACAAGGGAGCTAACAAGGAGCCATTACAGGAGCCGGATCAAGATGGATTCGCTGATTATGAAGAAGTAGAATAATATGTCATCAATATTTAAAGAGGGGATATTTCAAGACAAGCGCATCCTGGTTACTGGTGGAGGTTCAGGCATCGGCAAGAACATTGCTCAGCGTTACTTAGAACTCGGCGCACAGGTTATGATTGCCTCTAGAAATAAAGAAAAACTTCAAGCGGCACAGAAAGATCTTTCAAGCTTCGGAGATTGTCATTATGGTATATGTGACATCAGAAAAGAAGAAGACATAGAATCTCTTACGAAGCACATCACAGAAAAGATGGGTGGGCTCGATATTCTCGTCAACAATGCCGGCGGACAGTTTCCTTCCCTAGCAGAGGACTTAAGTAAGAATGGATGGAATGCGGTTATCAACAACAACCTTAATGGCACCTGGTACATGACTCAAGCCATGGCAAAAGCATTTTTTATTCCCGCTAAATCTGGATGTATTCTTAACATCATAGTCAATATATATCGTGGATTTCCTGGAATGATACATACTGGAGCTGCCAGAGCAGGTGTAGACAACATGACGAAAACCCTTTCTATAGAATGGTCTAAGTATAATATCAATGTCAATGCGATTGCTCCTGGTCTGATTTTCTCAACCGGTTTTCAGCAGTATCCAGAAGAAATACGGGCAGGCATAGCTAAGAAGATTCCTATGAAGAGGCTCGGTACGACAGATGAAGTGGCTGATCTCGCTACCTATCTTACGTCTTCTGTTGCAGTTTATATAACGGGTGAAACGGTATATATCGATGGAGGATCTCGCTTACATGGAGACCTATATGAGATGTAGCATTCTGCTATTATCGCTTACGCAAATATGTGTATTCTTGCAACTAAGACTTAGAATTACCTTTCCTGACGCTTATTCGTCTTTTTTATATAATTCTCTAAAGCCATAGCCATGGATGGGTTCTCAGGCGATGGAGCTTTAATGTTGATATGCAGACCTTCTTTGATTACCTTCTGTGAAGTTGCATTGCCAAATACAGCAATCCTAGTATCATTCTGATCGAATCCTGGGAAATTCTCATAAAGAGAATCAATACCTAGCGGACTAAAAAAGACCAATACATCATAGGTGACATCGCTTAAATCTGAAAGATCACTGGCTACTGTTCTGTACATCATGACATCCTTGTAGTCAAGCTCAATCTTATCGAGATAGGCAACTGTCTGCTTAGCTCCTAGATTAGAACATGGAAGTAAAAACTTCTCTCCTTTATGCTTATTAAAGTAATTAGCTAGATCTTCTACCTTACGCTTTCCTACGAAAACTTTTCTCTTTCTGTATACGATAAACTTCTGCAGATAATTAGCAATTGCTTCCGAGAGGCAGAAGTATTTCGTCTCCATACTCATCTTAACACGCATCTCCTCACACATTCTGAAGAAGTGCTCGATGGCGTTTTTACTGGTAAATATAATGGCAGAAAACTCGTCTGGTCTGAGTCTATTCTTACGGAACTCCTTCTCGGATACTGGTTCTACATGGATAAATTGTCGCCAATCTATCGTCAACCCCCACTTCTTCTCCAGTTCATAATAAGGAGACCTTTCCGGCTTAGGTTGGGAAATAAGGATCGTTCTTACTTCCTTGTACTTCTCTGCATAATTCGTCGTCATTCTTGCTGTACTTTCTGAAGCCATAGGAGCTTTTTATAGAATAATTCAATTTTCGTCAACTAAGAAACAGTACTCAAATCCCTTAAAACTCTGATAATCAGTAGAATCGGTACTATTTCGAAAGCGCAAAGATATAGAAAAAAATGAAATACCTGTGAGCCATAATTGATCAATCCTAAAAGAAAACCTCTGGCTGATCTCAACAGGTAAAAAAGGCCTATGATAATCAATGCAGTATACATTACAATACTTGTCATGGATTGTGGTCCATATGCTGCAACGAGGTTCAATGGCAATAGAATAAGTCCTAAAAAAGCATTAAACACGGTAATAAGAAAATTATACTGCCTTGTTTCTCTTTCAACAGGAAAAATCCAGGAAATCACATTCATAAATATGTTCCTCATTATATAGATCAGAGATATTCCGCCAAAAAGAAATCCCCACATCTGCCATCCAGTGTATCTATCCTGTCCTATAAACAAGTAAGCCAGAGTAGCCGCATTGATTAGAAAAATAAGGTATAAGATTAAAAAAGGTCCATTCCGTCCTGCATTCTCTTCTCTATAGGTGAGTTTTAAGAAATTATCATTCCCTAAAGATTTAAGCAATTTGCCGAAGAGCGATCGACGTGTTGTTGCTACAATTGCAAGTAAAAACAAAGAAACAAGACAGGTAAAAAATACCAGTATAGGATTCGCTTCCTTGCTATCGGTTTTCTGTTTTTTAGGAATCAACTTAGAAGAAGTCTCTAAGGTTGATTTCCGGAGAGGGACATGATCAACATTAAAAGGGTTTTCTGTATCTAATTCTATTCCTGTACTTATATCTTCAGATACTACTGGAGCATCCACTACTGTTACAGGATTTTCTGCATACAATGAATCTAATCGAGATTGAATCTCAAATGGATTAGAAGACTGAGCTACAGCTTGTCCGGTAGACAGCACGATTAGCAACCATATGGATAAAAACCTGAGATACATGCGCGTGCAAAGGTAAGCATCTTACGCAGCACAGCTACCATTAAAAGATAAGAATATCACCATGGAAACTAAGAATATTTATAAAACAACCATTTACTCAGTTCCTTATAGTTAATCTTCTTACCATACATAAAGATTCCTACCCTATAAATTCTAGCCGCTACCCATATAAAGAAAATAACAGAAGCGATCAATATGACGATAGACAAGAGTACTTGCCACACCGGCGGATCAAATGGGATTCTAGCTGGCATCAATATGGGTGAAAACAAGGGGAACATAGAACCGAATATGGCTATAGGACCATCCGGATCATTGAATACTGCAGGTATCATAACGAAGGCTATAATTACTGGTATTACTATAGGCATCATAAATTGCTGCGCTTCTCCTAGGTCGTCACTTATCGTAGACCCTATCGCCGCAAAGAATGAAGCGTATATAAAATACCCTCCTAAAAAGTATACCAAGAAAACAGGAATGATAAACCACCAATTGAGTGCTTTAAACTCGGTTATAAATTCAGCCATACCCTGTTTAAAATCATCTTGATTTATGTCTTTCATCATTTCTTGAGCCTGCTGCATCTCGGGCGTATTGACCTGATCTAAACCGAAATACATTCCTAGTAACATTAATATTACAGGCACCAGAATGATCCATATCAATACTTGGGTAAGTCCGACCATTCCGACCCCTAACAGCTTACCCATCATCAATTGGAATGGTTTAACAGAAGATATGATTACTTCCACTATCCGGTTGATCTTTTCTTCCATAACACTCCGCATTACCATCCCACCGAATATAAAGATGACCATGTACATCAAGAATCCCATGATATAAGACAAGGCAGTTGATATGATCGTTGACATCTTACTGGCAGAAGAACCTACTGCTTCTTCATCATCCCCCGATAAACCATTTTCTAGATCGACATCTGTATCAAATCCTGCAAGGAGCTCTTCATCAATTTCTGATTGTTGAACCTTGTATGCTCGGATTGCCGACCCTATCTTTCGTTCGATAGATTCTAATGTAGGTAGAGACAGTTTATCTTTAGTGTAATAAGACACATTGATGTCTTCTTCTGTTAAATCCTCGATTTCTTCTAGATGGAGCAACAAGTCATATCCATCATCTATATAAGAAGATTTTAATACCTCCAGTTCTTCATCAGAAAAATCAAACTTCATGAAGGTAGACTGCAAGTCAGCTTGCTTCAATATGTTGCCTTCATCTTTAACCAGAATTACCTTTTCTGACTTGCCCGCCTTGCTGGCGAAGTATCCAGAGACGAACGCAATTAAACCTATACCGAGTGGCATAAGGATCGTCACGAGAATAAAACTCTTCTTCTTAACCCGAGTTAAATATTCTCGCTTAGTGATTGTCCATAATTTATTCATCCGATTTTCCGTCTACTAGATTTATAAATATTTCATTAAGAGATGGGAGTATCTCCTGGTATGAAGTAATGTTGATTTTCCTATTGATTAAGGTCTGTAATAATTCATTGGAATTATGACCTTCTTTCACTTGTATAATTAAGTGGTTGTCTGAATCTTCTATTACTTCAAAAGTTTCTCTCGATATATCAGCTGGTAGTGATCCTTCGAATCCCACCATAAATCGATTCTGTTTAAAATTATTTCGAATATCCCCTACATTGCCTTCTAATACTTTTTTTCCTTGATTGATTAAAACAATCTCTTCACATATTTCTTCTACTTGCTCCATCCTATGGGTCGAAAAGACAATGGTTGCGCCTTCTTCATTAAGTTGTCTTATCTCATCCTTAATAAGATTTGTATTAACTGGATCGAGACCTGAAAATGGCTCATCTAGTATCAGCAACTTAGGTCTATGCATAACCGTAGCTATAAACTGGATCTTCTGCTGCATGCCCTTGGACAATTCCTCGATCTTCTTATTCCACCAGTCTTCGATCTCGAATTTAGAAAGCCAGCCCTTGATGGCTGCTTCACTTTCTTTAGAACCCATACCTTTTAATTGAGCCAGGTAGATCAATTGTTCTCCTACCTTCATCTTCTTATACAACCCTCTTTCCTCAGGCATATAACCTATCTGGCTGGGATGATTCGAATTAAGTTTCTCTCCATTAAAAAGTACTTCTCCTTCATCTGCTCCAGTTATAGTTGTGATGATTCTTATAAGGGATGTCTTACCAGCACCATTAGGTCCTAGTAATCCGAATATTTTTCCTACCCCTACATCGAAACTTACTCCATCTACAGCCGTATGCTTGTGATACCTCTTGACGACTTGATCAAGCCTTAAGATATTTTCTGCCATGTCTTGTTTTTATTGCAATATTTTTCCAGAAAGAACACGGTGTTCTTCCATTATTAACGATAATCCGATAACTTATCGTTAATACCAAGAAATATATAGGAAAATTGCTGTTTCATCTACTAACTTTTCGTTAACAACTTTCTTTGTGACACAGCAATGCCTATATCGTCTTATTAATAGAGAACCGGTTTTATTCTACAAAGATAGAACCACTGCAGATGAAATAATCATAAAATAAAAGAGCTATGAAATCAATTTTATTTACACTGATACTCACCTTAATCGGGCAATTACATGTATTCGGTCAAGATTCTAAAGACCACAACTCGACTATGAGTAAAGGCGTACAACCTGGGCTATACATCGAACTAGATGGTGCTTCAAAAAAGGATGCTGAAAAACTCTGGAAAAGACACTTAAAACCACATTCTAAAAAAGTCAAAGATAAAGACAAGGAATATTACACAGAAGAAGGCCAAGTGTCTCTAGTCAATGGTTCTGCAGGCTTGACGATATACGGTAAATTCGATGAAGGATCTAATATGACCACCCTATATACCTGGGTAGATCTAGGAGGCTCATTTCTTAATGAGGAAGACCACCCTAGCCAGTATGATGGTATGAAGCAATTTCTACGTGATTACTATGTCCTTGTAAGAAAGTTTGTTGTTAATAAAGAGCTTGAAGATCAACAAGATGCACTGAAAGACCTCGAAAAAGACCTTAAGAAACTGACTGATAAGAACAAGGACTATCACAAGGAGATAGAGAAAGCACAGGATAAAATACGCAAAGCAGAAGAGAACATTGAAAAAAATCTTTCTGCCCAGGACGACAAGAGAGTAGAAATCGATAAACAGATTAAAGCCGTAGAAGCTGTTCAGAAAAAGCTGAATAGTGTAGGAAAGTCTAGTTAAAGAATATAAAAATTTCAATTGGTGGTTGCGAAAAAGGGAGTCAGATAATCTGACAACCCTTTTTCTTTTTTAACGGCCTTTCATTTATACATGAGAGAAAAAAATATGTGAAATGATTTCCACAATTGGTTTTGAGATCAATGGACGCCATCACTATTTTTAATCCACACATTGACACTTAGATTTAGCCTGATTGCAGCAGGATCATGTAAGAATATAACCCCATATATTCAGTCCTTAATAAGTTTCTATCCAGCTTAAGTGGATTAGATAATTCTGCAAGATTTAGAGCAGAAATTAAGTTATTAACAAAAGCCATTGATTATTCACATAGAGAATGCTTTTAATATTTAATAGTCGTTATTAATTCTTTGGGGAACTATTAGTTTTGTAATTACGATATTCTATAATATATCTATCTTATAACAGCTACATGTCAGATAAGCAGAATCAACTTAGAAAACTAAGCAAGAGCCTAGGAATCCCTAAAGAAAGAGAAGATCTTAATTCTCTTGTCTATGGAAGGGTGCAACCACAGGCTACTCCTCTAGAAGAAGCCATACTAGGAGCAATACTGGTAGACAAGGATGCCCTGCCCTCTGTCATCGAAATCCTGAGACCTGAGAGTTTCTATAAACCACAGCACCAGGAGATATACGATGTGATGCTAAATCTGTTTAGCCGATCACAACCCATTGATCTGCTTACTGTTCATGAAGCACTCGGTAAGTCAGGAAAACTGGATGAAGTAGGTGGTGTAAATTACTTGATGGATTTATCTAATAAAGTAGCTTCTGCAGCCAATATAGAATATCATGCAAGAATTGTTGCACAGAAATTTATCCAGCGAGAACTCATACGGGTTTCTAGTCAGGTTATCAAGGACTCATTTGAGGATAATAAAGATGTTCTAGAACTGCTAGATGAAGCAGAAAGAAATCTATATGATATTACGGATAAGAACTTAAATACAGGTTACCAATCTTTAAGTGCCCTTGCTGTAAAAGCACAGAAAGAAATAGAAGCAATCAGTCAGAAAGGATCAGAACTTACGGGAGTAACCACAGGATTCGATGACTTAGATAAAATGACTCATGGCTGGCAACCTTCTGATTTAGTTATTATAGCAGCAAGACCAGGTATGGGAAAAACAGCCTTTACGTTGTCTCTTGCTAAGAATGCCTCAGAACATGGACATGCCATTGCCGTTTTCTCTCTGGAAATGGCCAACACTCAACTCGTGCAAAGATTGATAGCTATGGAATCTCGTCTCGATAATTCTAAATTAAGAAATGGACAGATGACGGATATAGAATGGCAGAATCTACACCGTTCAGTAGAGAAGCTTTCTAATCTTCCCATATTTATCGATGATACTCCTGCGATCAACATATTTGAGTTAAGGGCTAAATGTCGGCGTCTGAAGCAGAACCACGACATCAAAATGATCGTTATCGATTATCTACAATTGATGACTTCCGCTCCTAACGAACGACGAGGAAATAGGGAGCAAGAAATCTCATCTATCTCAAGAGCCTTAAAGGCGCTGGCTAAGGAATTAAATGTTCCTGTACTTGCTCTGTCTCAATTATCGAGAGCTGTGGAAACAAGAGGAGGTGAAAAAAGACCGATGCTATCGGATCTTAGGGAATCAGGTGCCATCGAGCAGGATGCGGATATTGTAACATTCATCTATCGTCCAGATTACTATGGCATGGAAGATGATGATACAATGGATGGTCCTCCAGATAGAACGGAAATCATAATTGCCAAGCATAGAAATGGTTCTCTGGGTACTGTCAATCTGAGGTTTATCAAGGAATGTGTATCCTTTGTCAATATGGATGCAGGAGGCGGATTTAGCGATCTACCAGACTTCGAAACCAACCCATTTAGCACAGGAGGTATTATTACACGTTCATCTAAGATGAATGCCGAAGAAGAAGATACTGAAATCCCCTTCTAGATATGAGACTTAATAAGTACGTGGCGCATGCAGGTATCTGTAGTCGTAGAAAAGCAGCTGATCTTGTAAAAGGTGGACAGATAAAAGTCAACAATCAGATTGAGATAAATCCTGCATACTTGGTACAAGAAGGAGACGTCGTTTCCTATCGAGACAAAAAAATAGAACTTGAAACCACTAAGGTTTACCTTCTTCTCAATAAACCGAAGAACATAGTTACTACCTTAAGTGATGAAAAAGGCAGAATGACTGTTTCGGATCTTGTCAAGGATAAAGTAAAAGAAAGAATATACCCAGTAGGTAGATTAGACAGAAACACAACTGGATTGCTCTTACTCACCAATGATGGTGATCTGGCTAAGAAACTTTCTCATCCCAGCCATGAAGTAAAAAAATTCTACCAGGTTACTCTAGGACGAGACATCAGTGATCACGACATCAAGCTTATCCATGAAGGATTAACACTTGAGGACGGCCCTACACCTGTAGACAACATCGGTAGAATACCTGAAACGAAAAATCAAGTAGGTATTGAAATCCATATCGGAAGAAATAGAATCGTCAGAAGAATATTTGCCCATTTAGGATATGAAGTCCTGAGACTTGATCGTACCTATTATGCCGGCCTGACTAAAAAAGACTTGCCCCGAGGATGGTCCCGCCACCTCACTGATAAAGAAATCATCATGCTGAAGCATTTTACATGATCATCATGTCCAGATATTTAAAGGCTGAAAATTACATATTATATTAATTTATAATCTATATTTGTCTTTTATACAATGGCTTTATGCGTGTAATTTCGTTAACGACTGATTTTGGGTGGAAAGACTATTATGTAGCTGAACTTAAGGCTTCCCTACTAAAAACAAGTACTGATATCCAGATTGTTGATGTCAGCCATACCATAGAAAGTTATGATATAGTCCAGGCAGCATTTTTCGTTAAAGCCATTTACAACAGATTTCCAGATGGCTCTATTCATGTCATCGGTGTATACAATCACTATTCTCCTAAAGCAGAATTCGTTGTTCTCAGAAAAGATGGGCACTTCTTCATTGCGCCTAACAACGGTGTTCTCTCCCTTATGTTTGACGACATAAAGAAAGAAGATGTGATAGCCATTGAGCGAGACAGTAAAGACATAATCGATCATATTGCTCATGGAGTAGGTGCATTGTGTCACGGTTTAGACTTAGAATCTCTCGGTCAGCAACCTACAGTCTTTCAGCGTAAGATGGGAATTCAGCCAGTCATAACTGGTTCACAGATCAGGGCAACAATTATCCATATAGATCATTATCACAACGTCATTATCAATCTATCCAGAGAGACATTTCAGAAAGTAAGAAATGGACGACCGTTTTCGCTTTTCTATAAGCAGACGGAACCCATCCAGGATATAAGTATCAACTATAACGATGTCCATATAGGAGAAACTCTCTGTCTATTTAATACTTCTGGTTACATGGAAATCGCAGTTAATATGGGGCAAGCAAGTACAATGTATAACCTCAACAAGGATGAAACCATTCAGATCAATTTTCACTGATCGAAACAATCTTAGATATTTCAAGTTTAATTGAGAGTTACTGTATTCTAATTAAGTTTCTCGCTTATGATTGTTACACTTGTTCTCTCCTTGATTATTATTACACTTGTTAATGTTATTGCCTATCTCTGGGCCTATAAAAAACAGAGCGACCACCTTACGGATATTTCATATAGCTTAAGTTTTATAGCGCTTGTTGTATCTCTTGTATTGATTAGAGGTCATACAAGTTGGCAACATTTACTACTAACAGGTATGGTTGTAATGTGGGGTCTTAGACTAGGAGGATTTCTTTTTTATAGAATCAATAAAATGGGAAAGGATGATCGGTTCGATTCTTTTAGAGGGAGTTGGGTCGGATTCTTAAAGTTCTTTTTATTACAGAGTATAAGCATATGGATCATAGCGCTTCCTGCTATCATATTCATACAAGTCCCAGATTTAAAAGTTTCTATGGCGGGACTGGGAATATGGCTCATAGGCTTCATCATAGAAACTGTAGCTGATACCCAGAAATTTTTATTTAAAGAAAAGCATCCAGACAGATATATGGATTCTGGTATTTATAGTATTATTCGTCACCCTAATTATCTAGGCGAAATCCTATGCTGGCTAGGAATATGGATTTATGTTGTGCCTAGTATCATAGGATGGCAATGGTTATCTATGATTAGTCCTATATGGATTGTCTTTCTTCTAGTTAAAATCAGTGGTATTCCTTTACTCGAGAAAAAAGGCAAAAGAAAATATGGTGGTGATCCAGCTTATATTCATTACATGAATGATACGCATAAGTTGATTCCAGGAGTTTACTAGATAAAGCTATTTATTAGCCATGCCTTTCATAAATTCCTCAAGATCATTGATGCTGAAATAAATCTCATTGTTCTTAGTAATCACAGGCATTTTTATCCGACCTTCTTTTTCTCCTAGTATATAGAGTGCATCCCACATTAATTGATTGTAGACTAGGCTTTCAGCAGTATTGTACTTTTTATAATCGATATCCATAATGTCAAGCATCTTTATGGCATAATCACACCGCTTGCATTCATTGTTAACGAATATAGTTACCTGCCTAGGGTCAATCCCTTTTTCGACATTTAACCTAGCTTGTTTATCACGATGCTTGGCACTATTAGCAACCACCGTCCTATAAGCCATAGGTCGGGTTCTTTCTTCTGTGACCGCTTCTGGATCACCTTCATACTGTGTCGATAATTTATACTTGAACGTGGCAGACTTACCAGGCATAGGCGTTAAAACTACCATACGCACTTCGGAGAGCGGTTCTATAACTTCTACCATTTCACCTTCTCTACTTAACCTCATATTTTCACTTGTAAGCTTAAGCGTAACCGTAACGCGCTTATCCATGGTGTTTTTGGCAATGAGTTCGAGTGATTTTTCAACCTGTTTCTGTACGATATATACAGGCTTATTCTGTGCGGTAATAAAATAAGTGGATACAAGCACAAGAGCTGTTGTTATAAGCAGTTTCATACGGGGCATCTCAATGGTTTCTACAACAATATACCTTCTATATTATCACAACGATTGAGATTTTTTCTATATGTAAACTACCTTACATTTTAAGCAGACAATTGTCAACTATGATATATTATGGTTTTTTATAGACGACTCCATTCTTCATTACGAAAGACATCTTCATCATCTTAGTAACGTCGTCGCTAGGGTCTCCTTCTACAGCTACAATATCAGCCCACATTCCTTTAGACACAGATCCTAGTTTCGTTATTCCGAGCATCTCAGATGGTGTCTTAGTTGCAGAAATAATTACTTCCACGAATGGCATGCCCGCTTCTACCATAAATTGGATTTCTTGTGCATTATCTCCATGAGGAGAAACACCGCTGTCAGTCCCGAAAGCTATTTTTACACCATTCTTGTACGCTTTCGCAAATGTATTCTGGATCTGAGGACCGATAGAAAGTGCTTTAGGAACAATTACCGCAGGAAAATATCCTTCTTTTTTAGCCATTTCAGCAACGAACATTCCAGCGGAAATAGTAGGAACATAATAGGTTCCATATTCTTTCATCAGGTCAATGGTTTCATCGTCCATCATAGTGCCATGCTCGATACTTGTAATACCTGCTTTTATAGCTCTTTCCATACCAGCCTTACCGTGCGCATGTGCAGCAGTCGTCATTCCATAATCCTTAGCCGTAGAGATAATTCCTTCCAGTTCTTCCATGGTAAATTGAGGTCCAGAACCATCTTTAGCCACACTGAGAACACCACCTGTAGCAGTAATCTTAATTACATCTGCACCGTTCTTATATCTCTGGCGCACTGCTTTTCTTGCTTCTTCTGGACTATTAACAACACCTTCTGATGGCCCTGGATCTCCTTTCAGGTCATCGCGGACACCATTAGTAGGATCTGCATGTCCACCTGTAGTCGCTATAGATTTTTCTGCCGTATATATCCGTGGTCCATCTACGAATCCTCTATTTATGGCAGTCTGCAGGGAAACATTGACTCCTGTGCCTCCGAGATCTCTTACGGTTGTAAATCCAGCCTCTAAGGTTTTCTTACAGTATGTAGTAGCTTGTAACGCAACATCCGCTTTATTCATTCTAAATCTATTCTCATATGCCTTAGGAGAAAGCTGGGATTCTATGTGCACATGCATATCCATCAATCCCGGCATAACCGTATGATTCTTTAGATTGTACAAGTATGCTCCTTCTGGTGGATTTATGTACCCTTTCTCGACAGAGATAATCTCATTCTTGTCTACAATTACGGTGATTTCCTTTTCTATCTTACCGCTTTCTGTGTTGACTAAGCTCCCACAGTGAAGATAAGTCTGCTGACCTATAAGGTTCTGAGATAAGAAGAATGCTAGTAATAGATATAGATATTTATTCATATTGGAGTGTTGGTTTATTTTAAACTTCAATATAAGTTATTATCGATAAACCAACTTAAGTAACCTCCTTTAGAATCTTCTACCTCTGAAGGATCTTCCCTCTCCAGTACTACCTGCTTTAGTCTGGTTGATTCTATACCTCAACCCAAATAACACATATCTACCTAGACTTATAATCTCTTCTGTCTGTATATAGTTAAGTTGAGCAACCTGAGAAATTCCTAAATTCTTATTTAGAATATCGAAGGCAATAATGTTGAATTCCCATTTT
>CALIQO010000583.1 GCA_938044055.1 uncultured Saprospiraceae bacterium | reverse complement strand
TTGTTGATATCAGCCATATCTGCGCCCATGGATGCAACCGAGATGGAAGCGATATAGTCTTCTAGCCTTTCGGCAAATGTTCCGTCACCATTATTTATATAAATGTAATCTTTCTCAAAAAAATCATTAGACACGTATATGTCTGGCCATCCATCAAGGTTTATATCTCCTATGGTTACCCCTAGACCAAAACCAATGACAGAACCGTAAATTCCTGCCTCTTCACTTACGTCGACAAATGCGCCACCGTCGTTTCTAAATAGTTTATCACCACCTTCTACATCTCTGACATGCCTTACATTCTTCTTAAGGTTAAATGATCCTATAGCTTGATAAGAATTGTTAAGAAGGTAGAGGTCTAGATCACCATCCTTATCGTAATCGAAAAAAGCTGCATGGGTAGAATACCCCCTGTCATCAATTCCATAAGCAGCTGCCGCTTCTAAAAATGTACCATCGCCCTGATTAATAAAAAGTTCATTCTGTTTATTATCTCCATCTATATCTCCAGAATTACAGACGTATATATCTAAGTCTTTATCTGCATCAATATCAACCAAGGTTACGCCTGTAGACCATGTCATGTTGCCACCTACTCCCGCCGCTTCTGTAACGTCCTTGAATTTCATATCACCTTGATTCAAGTAAAGGCGGTTCTTCTCCATATTAGCTGTAAAGTAGATATCAGAAAGTCCATCATTGTTAACATCACCTATGGCTACACCTCCTCCATTATAAAAGTTGCGATAAGAGTAGATATTAAAATCCTTATCATAAGAAAGTTGGTTGGTAAAATTAATTCCTGATTCACTCGGTGTGAGTGAGGTAAACAAAGTGTCGTCTTGGTTTTTACTTTCTTCATCACAAGCAGGCAAGAAAAAACACAGTCCACAGACAAGAAAAAAATTAGTGACACTTCTATATGGGTAATGAATCATATTGCTACTTTTTAGGATATCCATAGTGTCTTAATTCAATCTTGACATACTGATCATCTACTCTCTTTATAGTGGTTTCAACTTCACCTTGCTTTCTTAAGAAATAGCTTTTCCCTTTATCATCTTTCTCTACTTTAAATTTTCCTCCCATCCACTCTTCCATCAAGTCTTTCACTTCTATAATTAACTTATCAGACCAGAACTCTTTATTCCATGGAGACCAATTATTATAAGCAACTCTGGCCGGGAGAAAATTAAGTTGGTCTTCTTCGAAGTCCGGATAATAGTTCAACTTAGCTGGATGGTCAAACTCGTTTAACTTATACATGATTGAGAGATTGGAACTTCCATTGGTAATCACACCTCTTTTATTAAGATCCCAAGATGCACTGAAAAAATCATCAGACGACATACCGAATTTTAATCCCAGAAATAAAGAATCTGTATTCTGCTTATTCACTAGAAAAGAATTACCATCCTTACAAGAAGAAATGGAGGTTAATCCTAGTGCACTTAAGCAGATGATCATTAATAAAACAGAATGTAATGCAATTTTTTTCATCTCATATATCAATTACTGATTAAGTGGCCTATGCTTTAAGCCCCTTCAATTTTTAATAATTTTATACGAACTGGCTCTCGCCGAATTCTTTAAAAACAAAACATGTCGACCCTGGTCAGTGTGAACCAATTCTATATCGCGGATTTCTCCAGGCTCATAAATTCCAGAAAGGTTCTGAGGAACGTATTCGTAATTTAGACCTCCCTTATTTATAAAAAGAAATCCACAAGAAGCTGCGTTGATTCCTATCTCAGGCTTAGCACGGAATTGGTTTCCGCCTAAGATTAAGTCTTTCTTTCCATCGCCATTGACATCAACAATCAAGCTTGCATACATGGTGCTTAACTGTGCTTGGAAGGGCAGTTCTCTGATCACATATTTTCCACCTACATTTTCTAGTATTATGGAAGCTAAGTGGTTAACTTTCATTACGGAAGCATCATCCAACATTTCTTTACTAAATAAATCATCCATATCCGCCTGTGCGTAATCAGCGTACTTTATAAGGTTTTTCTTTAATTGCGGAATCTGATTTATCAGTTCGTCTTTCTGGTGAATGGGAAGATATGAGTCTCCCTTTTTTATCGTAAGAATCTGATCTGCCGTTCTATTCTGATCATAGTCATACGTATATAGATAATAGCCTTCTCCATCAGGTTTAAACCGTGAATTTAACCCATGGTTGAGGGCAAGGATATCTAAATCACCATCGTTATCTAAATCGCTAAGTTCTACGCTATTCCACCAGCCATATTGATCCGAGATTGGATCGATTTTAAAAATTCCATTTTCATTTCTCAATATTATCAGAGGTGTAAAATGCCCGGCTACAAGAACGTCTTGGTCACCATCGCCATCTACATCTCCACTTACTGCAGAATGAATCATTCCTAGTTGGTCGTTCTCAATTTTACTTTCCGTGATCGGCTTTCCTTGTATTGGATCTAAAAAATACACTGGCGGCGATACACCATATATGAAGGGGACTTCTCTGGAAGTTGAAAACAATATGTTTTCATCCTTGAGAAACACACCTGCTGAGCTGGAAGCATATGGCGCATTAAAAGTTTCACTATTCGAAAATCTGCCTGCTCCATCATTTAAGTAAATTCTGTCTTTAAGGCCTGATGAACTTCTAGGCAGTTCACTTCCACCATGGATACTCCATATGTCCAGAT
>CALIQO010000582.1 GCA_938044055.1 uncultured Saprospiraceae bacterium | reverse complement strand
TCTGTTATGGAGGCAGGTGAATTTTCATACCCTGGACTAATCTTTGGATTGGCCATAGTACCAGCTGTATTTACTTTTTACACTTTTTACTTCTTTCTTTTTCCCCGCTATTTGCAAAAGAGAAAGATCCCTGAAGCCATAATCTCTGGAATCGTTGTTTCTTTGTTCAGCTTCATAATAGCAGCAATTACGCTTCGCTTTACAGCAAATATGGGGTGGAGATGTTTCGGAGAATCTAACTATATAGCCATTCTTATCGTATCCTTTATCAGTTTCATGCATGGAGTTGTAGCTTTCATCATAAGAGGATTTATTACTTGGTATCAAGAAATAAGAGTAAAAGAAGAGCTTCAGAAAAAGAATTATGAAATGGAGTTGTCTGCTATAAAATCTCAACTAGATCCGCACTTTCTATTTAATACACTTAACAATATAGACATACTCATATTGAAGAACCCCGAACAAGCATCTACCTATCTTAATAAGTTGTCAGATATTATGCGCTTCATGCTATTCGAAACAAAGACAACCGACATCTCTCTAGATAAAGAACTTGAATACATCCACAAGTATGTAGAATTACAGAAAATTCGAACAGCTAATGAAAACTATGTTCATTATCAGGTAAACGGTGACCCTACAAATAGAAAAATTGCTCCTCTGGTATTTATTCCATTCATCGAGAATGCTTTTAAACATACCAATAATAAAAAGCTCAAGAACGCCATCAATATAGAGATCAACATAAATGGCGCTTCTGTTTCTATGCATTGTGAAAACAAGATTGATCCTACAAGGAAGTCTATGGCTGAGCGCAATGGTCTAGGTCAAGAATTGATATCTAAAAGACTGCAACTGTTGTACCCAGACACACATACCCTTCATATAGACAAGCAAGAGGATGCGTATATTGTCTTACTGAAAATAGATTATGAAAACGTATAGATGTGTCATCATAGAAGATGAGCCACTCGCCATGGAACGAACCATAAGCTTCGTTAAGAAAATACCTTTCTTGGAGTTGGTCGGTTCATTTGATCACGCGTTAAACGGACTCTCCTATTTAAACACGCATGAAACCGACATTCTTTTTCTAGACATCAATATGGATGAATTATCAGGAATCGAATTGCTCGAAAGTTCGACCATAAAACCAGAAGTTATCATAACGACTGCTTACCAAGAATATGCACTCAAAGGATATGAGCTCGACGTCGCTGATTACTTATTAAAACCTTATACCTTCCAGCGGTTTTTAAAAGCAGTAAATAAGGTGATAAAAAAGCTTGAAAAAGAGAGCCTTGCTATAAATTATATCTTCATAAAATCCGAAAACAAACTCGTAAAGGTATTCTACGATGATGTACTCTATATTGAAGGAATGCGAGATTATAGGCGGATATTTCTAAAAGAAGGAAGCAGCATTATGACTCTTCAGAAATTCAGCGATCTAGAACAATTAATCTCACCACAGATAATATGCAGGGTTCATAAATCTTACATGGTTTCGATGAGCAAAATCAAAGATGTAGAAAAGAATAGCATACGGATTGGCAAGAAGACGATTCCTGTTTCTGCCACCTATAAATCTGCCTTTTATTCTAAATTGAAAAAGTAAGATGCAGATGATTTCTACCATCTTGCAGATTGATATACCCACTGTGCCTATTCCTACTTAAAACCTAAGTTAACATACTGAACTTACATACTCATTCACCAAAAAGAAGGAGTATATGTCCACTAGTAAAAAATTAAATATTGCTGTAAGATCATTGTTCTATATAGGTGTAGCAGGACAGTTGGCATTTGCAGCATATATCTTCATCCACTTTGGAGGTACCGCAATAAAAAGAGACTGGCAGTCCTGGACTGATGGTATGATTCATGGAATAATAGAAGGAGATCCTATCGGTAATGCAGTTTTAATTTTACATATACTTCTTGCCTTCATAATAACAGTAGGTGGACCCTTACAGTTTATTCCATGGTTTAGAAAAAAAGGTAGATCATTCCACAAGTATAATGGCAGGGTCTACATTTTCACAGCGCTACTTATAAGTGTTTTCGCCCTATTTATGGTATGGAATCGTCCTGCTACTACAGGTGGTGAACTGGGAAGGATAGCCACATCAATTAATGGATTACTGATCATATGGTTCGCTATCATGACATGGAGAACAGGTATGCAGAAGAAATTCGAAGCCCATAGAATATGGGGCATAAGGACTTACTTAGTTGTCTGTGGTGTCTGGTTTTTCAGAATAGGATTCGGCACTTGGTTCTTAGTAACTGGATTCTCTGCTCCTGGAGTGACTCAAGATCTTACAGGATGGTTCGACAGGATATTATATTTCGGATCATATCTGGCACCTTTATTCATTGCAGAAGTCTATATACGTATAAAGTCCTCTGACAATTCTCTAGCTAAAAAGTATCTGACTATATTCCTTTTCGCACTGTGCCCCCTATTGATAGGAGGTACTTTTATAACCGCAAAAGTTTTCTGGATGAACTAATGCGAAAAGCTTAATAGGGTGAATATTTATAATTCTGTTTGCGATAACAGCATGCTTTACTTTAACCTCTAGTATATACCTTTTACTATCTTCAGAAAAGCGTCTACTCTTATTCCCTTATTATT
>CALIQO010000581.1 GCA_938044055.1 uncultured Saprospiraceae bacterium | reverse complement strand
GGGGACATGATTTCTGTCCACTATTATGGATGTCTGTATAATGGAACAGAATTCGACAACAGTTTTAAGAAGGGACAAGCTATGACTTATAGCCTAGGGGTTGATAGAATGGTAGCAGGCTGGGAAATCGGTGTTCCTCTTCTTAAAAGAGGAACCAAGGCAATTTTCTTTATCCCAGCTGATCTTGCTTATGGAGCGGCTGGATCACCACCTAACGTACCACCTAATTCTGATCTTGCATTTTTCATCGAGTTACAAGAAAATTAGAATCAATTACTAACCTCATTTAAAAAAGGGCAGATGACTGTAGAGCAGCTAAAGGATCTTCAGAAGCGGATGACATCGATAAGGAGGTATCTTTGACGTAGATCAGAATCTACTCAGGATACAAGATAACGAACAATTGACCCTCGACCCAGATTTCTGGTCGGACTCGGATCGAGCACAGAAAATATTAAAAGATCTCAATAAGGCTAAGGATGCAGTAGCTAAGTATAATTCCTTAAATGAACATGTGGAAGATCTAGAAGTTATGCTAGAATTTTTCAAGGAAGGAGAGGTTACAGAAGAAGAAATTCAAGATAGATATAGAAAAGTAGAAGCTATTATAGCTGATATGGAGTTTAGAAATACGCTGGACCAGCCCGAAGATAAGCTGGCCTGTTACCTGCAGATCAATGCAGGCGCCGGCGGTACAGAAAGTTGTGATTGGTCTGAAATGTTGTTGCGGATGTTTACCATGTGGGCAGGCAATAATAAATACAAACTCACTGAATTGAATCGTCAAGATGGGGATGTGGCTGGAATTAAATCTGTAGAGTTAGAAATTGAAGGGGACTATGCTTATGGCATGTTGAAGGGAGAGAATGGGGTCCATAGATTGGTGAGGGTCAGTCCGTTTAACGCTCAAGGCAAAAGGATGACTTCATTCGCAAGTGTATTCGTCCATCCTATGATAGATGAAAGCATCGAAATAGATATAAATCCTGCGGACCTTCATTGGGATACATTCCGTGCTTCAGGAGCAGGAGGACAGCACGTCAATAAAACAGAATCCGCTGTGCGTGTGCGACACCTTCCTACAGGGACAGTAGCAGAATGTCAACAAGAGCGATCGCAACACCTGAATCGAGAGAAAGCAATGAAGATGTTGCGCTCCAGATTGTACGAAGCAGAGTTGAAAAAACAACTCGCTGCAAGAGATAAGGTAGAAGCTGGGAAGATGAAAAACGAGTGGGGTTCTCAGATTCGTTCCTATGTTCTTGATGATCGTAGAGTAAAGGATCATCGGACCAACCATGAAACAAGAAATACGGATGCCGTTCTGAACGGTCAGATAGATGATTTCCTTAAGGCATTCTTGATGTGGGACGGTACAGATCAGAAAGGGTAGTAAACAATAAGGGCAGCTGTGTTTTCCAGCGCTTTATAATCATAAGAAACTTCATAACCAAGGACAGCAACAATCTCATCCTCTTGAGTAGCTAGAATGGGTATGGATGACTTGTGGAATAATGGAATTTTATGCTCCACAAAGTATTTCTTAATCTTAGTAGACTTGCCCTTGAGTTTTATAGGTTTAAAAGAATCTCCAGGTTTCCAGGGACGAATGACCAATGGAAATTTAAGTTCTTCAAAATTGATTGATAATCCCTTCCTATCATCAGAATTATGTTCATCCATAGAAATAAGTATCGTATCTCGACCATAAGTGTACTTGCCTATGGCTGGTATAGATATGCTGACAGGTTCTTCGGTAACAGCAGGAAGGATATGAAGCATTCCTCTGTCGATATACAGATTATGGCTTGGAGTATGGAAAACAGCTCCTGTTTCAGCAGTGAATATATTCTTGCACTGATCCATGGTTATGCCTGAGTCAGATAACTTATGGTAAAGGAAACGAGATCTAAATGGCTGCCTACTTATGTCAGTCAGTTTAATCTGATTGTCATTGATCTTCAGTGAATTATCTAAGAGGTATTCAAGTAGTTCCGTATCTGACTGGTAGTTGTTGATTGAAGCCAGTAATCCAGCCCGCGCATGTGGCGTACTTTTATATAATGTATCTAAGAAATTATTGCGTAGATAATTTCTTAGATAATGAGCATCCTTATTGGAATTATCTTCTACATATGGGATGCATTGAGCGTGTACATACGCTTGTACCTCCTTTCTAGAATAATGAATCATAGGTCGATGATAATGATCTCGGTCAGTAATTCCTTGGTTGTTATTGAGACCCGACCCCCTCATTATCTGCATAAGGAAAGATTCTATATGGTCATCTTGGTGATGACCTGTCAGGATAAAATCTATCGACAATTTCTGTCGATATTCTTCAAGTTTCTTATACCTGAAGTTTCTAGCTTGCTCTTGAAAGTTTCCGCTATTATGATTATATACTTCCTTGCGGAAATCAATACCATGCTGGAAGCAATATTGATTTACCATCTTCCCATCTTGAGTCGATCCACCTTCACGTGTTGAATGATCAAAGTATACAACATAGATGTTTTCTGTTAAAAAGGTAGAAAGATTCAATACACACATACTGTCCATCCCTCCACTTACTGCAAGAAGAAGACGCTTCCTTCCAAAAACCGTCTCGTAACGTTCCTTAAAATCCTTCCTCATATATGCCATATTTTAGTAATATGTGTCTATTTTTGTCAGGCATTGTCTTTTGAAAAATAAAGATGATGAAATCCTATGGATTATAAAGTACGATTACCGATGGAACTTTGTAATTCTGATGGCAATAAATAGATAGGTAATTCATTTATTATATGGATGTGATATACCAGATATTGATAATTCATTTCATATAACATAGAAAGGATCTTATTATGAAAAATGCATTGTTCTTAATTTTTGTTTTGATTTCATTTCTTGCATGCAAGCAAGATCAAGGTTCAACGGCACATGATTCAGGTGAGGAGACTTCAGCGGACATCCGTGCTCAAGCCAAGGAAGATACTGGACTTGAAACAGGATCAAGCTCTAGTGAGGTCTCACAAGAGCAGATCAACCAATGGGCAGCATCTGCGGCAGCGGTTGTGGATTTCAGAAAACGGGAACAAGGAACCACTGATTACAGTTTTTTAGTTACAGGCCAGTGGGATTATAAGTTCGTCGCTTCAGGAAGTTCTATTAAGCCAGGATCCGCGATGAATGGTAAGTGGATTAAATTTTTAGAAGGCTTGAAGTATGAATATGGAGATGCCGATGGTAAGCAGGGTAGTGGAATCTACCATTTCAGCTTAGATACCGACCTCATTATACTAGTTGATGACAAAAAGAATATTAAACCTCAAGAATATAAAGTCATGACTGCTGGAAACGCTATGGTATTTCAAGGTAAGCCTACTTACAGCGATAACCATATCCAGATGAAATTAGAGAATGAAAGCTTGAAGTAGGCTATTTATTCGATTTTAGATAACTTCTGTGTAGATTGCTCTTTCCCTGAAGTTACTTGAAGAAAGTAAATTCCTTGTGGCAGATCTGAAACATCAACCTTATGCCCTGGAGATATTATTGACTTTATAAGTTGACCAGAAATAGTGTATATGGTTAAGCCATCAATAGGAATGTCACTGCTTATAATAAGTGTTTCTCTCACAGGGTTAGGTGTTATCTGCCAGATTGATTCTACCATCTTAGTATCAGAACTAGAAAAGCTTACGGTTACGGTATCGGACACTACTTCACATCCATTCCTATCCGTTACAGCTATGGTGTAATTGCCATTGCCGACATCTTGGAACAGACCATCTTTCACTGTTGCTATTGTATCTCCAGACTCTGCAATAAGAACATAGGATAGAGGTGTCAAGCCCCCTGCTACATCAACCGTAATACTACCATCAGTAGATTCAGCTGCAGACGGTTGTGTTGTTTCTAAACCCACAATCTCTAAACGCGATAAAGTTATTGCAATCTCTGCGGTATCTCTATTGTTGTTGCTGTCTTCAATAACCACTCTATATGTTCCAGTGTCTGATATCTCTATATCGTTTTCTGTAGAATTATCGTTCCAGGTTATAGTATATGGAGGAACACCTCCTCTTATTAATGCACTAGCAGTAACCATTTCTACTTCAGAACAGAAAACAGTTAATGGCAC
>CALIQO010000580.1 GCA_938044055.1 uncultured Saprospiraceae bacterium | reverse complement strand
TAATACCTATAATTCAACTTATAGGTGACTGGGGCGTATTCGCTAATCAAAAAAAATCAAAATAAGTTTATTGATAATTATCAGGGACTTAAATATTGCCTATAAACAACACCGAGAGATTTAATTTTTCTAAAATTATATTAACATTGATTAGTTGATTCGACCTAAGGCGGGCTTATCGTTCATACTTTTCCGCTGCTAAATGTCTATCATCTGATTTTTTCTCCTTCCATTCAATCGGAGTCATTCCAAACTCTTTTTTAAACACTCTGCCAAAATAGCCAGGATCATTAAATCCGGTATCATAGGCTACACCAGAAATGTTCGTATCAGGATTTCTCAACATAGTTTTCGCTTTATCTAGACGAATAAAGCGAATAAATTTAATCGGTGATAGTCCGGTCATAGCCTTCGTTTTACGATGTAACTGGGAATGACTCATCCCAAGTTCTCTACATAGTTTTTCAACACTTAGATCAAAATCATCAAGGTGTAATTCCACAAACGTTTTAAGATCGATTACAAATTGTTTATCTCCAGCTGGAATTTGTTGGCTTACTTTTACAATCGATTCCGGCTTATTTGATGTGGCTATGGATAGATAGTACCCCTGCAACATTAAACGTAATTCAAGTAGCTTTTTGATGCGGATGAGCAATTCCTTTTTGTGGAAAGGCTTAGCAAGATATACGTCTGCACCTTTTTCTAATCCTTGCATTTTACTCTCCATATCTGCTTTAGCAGTTAACATGATTATGGGAATATGGCTCGTTCGCTGGTCTGTCTTCAATGTATGACAAACTTCGAATCCATCTTTTATAGGCATCATTACATCTGTGATGATAAGGTCGGGCACCTTATCGATGCCGATATCGATTCCTTCTTGTCCATTGATCGCTACCATGATTTGATATTGATCTTGAAGGCATGAAGCAATATACGTGACTACATCTGGATTATCTTCTATTAACAATAAGCTTGGCTTGTTAGTATTTAGAAAAGATTCATTTTCTTCTTTTTCAAGAATCGAAACTCCAACCTCTGGATTGGTGACACTCGCTATTCCATTCTTCAGCAAACTTGAAGAAGTATGAATTTTCGTGGCTACATTGTTGATGGGTAGCAATAAAGTAAACTCCGTTCCTTGACCTCTCTGTTGCTTTTTAAAATTGCTTTTTACAGAAATATCACCTTCCATAAGATTCACTAATTCTTTAACCAAGGCCAATCCTATGCCCGTCCCTTCTTTCGCGCGAGTCGCTGAATCATCCACCTGATGAAAACGATCGAAGATAAATGCAAGTTGCTCTTCTGGTATACCACCACCCGTGTCTTTTACCTTGATCTGCAGCATCTCGATATTTCGTGAACTTTCTTTTTTGGAAATAGCCCGCACGAATACATACACATGCCCTTCTTCTGGAGTGAATTTCACAGCATTGGACAATAGATTGATCATTATCTGTTGTATTCTTTCTGCATCAAAATCCATTATCAATTCTTCATCCTCTGTATGGAAGTGGAGTTGTATTTTATTGCTTTCCGCAAATGAGTGCATGCTTTCTACAATATATTTCAGGTAAGTAACAAGATCGCCTTGTTGATTTTGAAGACTTATTTTTCCACTTTCCAGTTTGCTTAGATCTAGCATTTGATTGACTAATTCTAACAACCTATCGGTGTTTCGCTGAATCATCACTAGTCCCTCATTGAACCATTCTTCTGGATTCTCCTGAACTTGCGCAGCCATGCCACCAATTATAGTAAGTGGGGTTCTAAATTCATGTGTGATATTAGTATACAATTTGGTTTTTAGAGCGTCCAATTCTTGTAATTTTTTATTGGCCCTATTTTTTATTCGCGCACTTTTTATCGCTTGAAAAAGAAATAGTCCTAATAAAATTGCTAAGCCTACAACCAACCATTGGATGATGCGTTGCTGTGCGATTCTTTGATCTTGAGCAAGAATAGTATCCTCTTTTTTATCTGTTTCATATTTAGTTTTGAGCATTTCCATATTCAGTTTGGATTCATGCAACTTCTCCTTATTCTGTTGCTCAAGAACGATCATATGGTAATGATATGCAGAATCCCACCGGTTGAGCTTTATGTAATTTTCTACCATAAAGCTATAATTATCATACAAGTGTATATTAAGGTAAGCGAGCGAGTCGCTGACGTTTTTCAAAAATAGTTTCTCAGCTTCTTCATATCTTTTAAGTTGATGTGCATGGGCTGCTTTTTTATAATCGAGAAAATGAGTCAAGGTTAATGGTCTATTCCCTTCTGATAAACTATCAACCTTATTTAGATCATCCATTGCTTTTTTATACGCTTGTTTCTCTTCGTATATTTTCGCTCTAGTGCAATAAAAATGAATCCATGTATTGGCTTTATCTTGTTGAGGATCATTAAGGATGATATCCCATGCTTTCTCCATATAGGAAAGGGCAAGATCCAATGAATCTGGGTAATAAACAGCAAGATAAGTGTAAGCATTTACCAGACCTGATAGATCATTAGCTTCTTCATAAATAGCTATTGCTTTTTTAGCAAAAGATCTGGCTCTATCTGGTTCTGAAAGATTATTAAGCATACCTGCAATATTCAGCGTAGCTCTTGCTTCTTCACTTTTATTTCCGTTTTTTTCGCAGATCGCAATTGTAGCATACGCATGTTCCAGTGCTTTGTCCATGCTGTTATTAGATCCATACATCTGACTCAAGAGATGATGCATATCTAGTATCCTCTGAGAATTCTGCTCTTCTTTAAAATCCCTTAATGCCATTTCATGCATTATTTCTGCACTGTCTTTTTTAACCAATACGCCATACATATGACCCATCGTAGCATAGAGTTCTCCTCTCCATGATAGTTCGTTTTTAGCGGTAGCTAAGGCAATCCCCTTTTTCAGATACATAAAAGGAAGGCCAGAATGAATAGGATTCATATTATAAATACTGTCTAGCAGTACCTGAAACTTGACAGAATCCTCGACAGTGGAATCCAGTAATTGATCTAATTGAGTGCTATAACGCGTTGTTTCCACAGGAGTAATCTGCGTGTATAAATCCCACGTAGCCCCTAATAGAAAGGCGGCTATAAGTATGCAACGACAAACTGAGATACTATGGGTAATGACTCTATTATTCAATAGAATGAACTTTTATGAGTTAGCAAGCATGTCTTCCATCCCAAAGTAGAAAAAAATAAGGGAATCTTGCTTTTGAATCACTGGTTCGTGAAAATAAAAGGTAAAGTATCTATCATATTCAGAATAAGCTAAGCCTTAATATCTGTCCGGATTTTCAAGATCATATTACAACTCAATCACAACCTATTTTTTTCTGCCGAGTATCTTATGAGCGGATGCAAAGTGTCCCTCCGCAATGGCAGAACCGATAGACAATTCTCCCGCAAGAGCAACCGCACAACAGATCTCTGCAAACTTGTTCACATCTTTTGGCGTACCGCAACCCATCAATTCGAGTGCTTCTCTCTGAGTCGGCAAACCTGTCCCTCCTCCTACTACTCCGACTATCAAGCCTGGCAAAGTGAGAGAGGCGTACAGATCGCCACTATCGTTTACTTCCAGCCGGCCAGTACCTGCAGCTGCTTCGGCGATACATGCAACGTCTTGTCCGCAAGCGATGAATATGGCTGTCAGTGCATTCGTAACATGAGCGAGGTTACCCACAGCTCCCATCTGGATGCCACCAAGCGTTCCTGTCTGCCAGAACTTTACTATGTTTTCAGCCGAAGACTTAAGAACATCTTTAATGATCTGATTAGGGACAGTGACTTCCGCGACAACCTTTCTTCCTCTGATTTTACTGAGTGATTTAACGTTGGCCTTTTTGTCGCCAGACATATTGCCTTCTATATAGTAATGTATCGGTTGATGTGGTGCTTGCTCTAGGATCTGTCTGAGGATCTGATCCGTCACAATGGTCACCATATTCTGTCCCGCGGCTGCGCCCGTCTCATAAGAGAATGTGACATGGAGCGCATTGCCTTCTTGATTTACTTCTATGTCTACCAACTTAGCAAATCGACTTGCTTGGCTGACTCCTGCAGCGATGACCGGTTGAAGAGATTTTATCCATTTGCCAAAAGCGATCGCCTCAACCAATGTTGCAAACTCGAAATAGGGACTACGCTGAACTTGATTGGCAATCGTCCGTGCTGTAATGCCTCCACTAACTGAACAGGCCTTAATGCCTCTAGTATAGGATGCGACTAGTGCTCCTTCCGTCGTGGCCATGGGTATCCAGTGCTCACTCTTACCTCCTGAACCATGCAACAGCAACGGACCCGCCACACCTATCGGCACTTGTGCGAATCCTATAAAATTCTCTATGTTGCCCCGATACGATTGAGTGTGATCCATAGGTGTCTGACCACTGATATAAGTAAGCTTATTGTCTTCCTGTCGGATCAAGTCCAAATATTTTTTCGGGATATCTAATGAGTTCATTATTTAGAATTGGTTAGAGATGTTACTTCTCCGCAAAACTAGAGATATATCCGTTAAGTGTACAATTGAATGATTCTTTTTTTAATCGATTCTCTTGAAGGAAGTATTATACTTCTTATGCAATGTAGTCCTTCACAGAATTATACCATCCTTGATTATTTCTTAATAAACAGAATAGGTACAACAGTATTCACAGTTTCTTAAAATACATGTTTTTTACCCGCTGTCCAGAAACCCTAAATCCCTTAATAGTATTGTCGACATTTCTTTCAAAGACCATAGAGTTAAATATCCAACTCGTACTTAAAAAAACATCTTCTTTCAACGGGTTCAACTCAATATCATCGATTCTGGTATTGAAAATTACCAGCTTATTATTTTTAACCTGTAGTTCATAAAATGTTTCCAATTCTTCAGCATAAAATCTACCGGTAAACTCATGCAATTCTTCAGAAGTGTAACTTTTAGGTACGCACCTATAGTAGGTTTCATCTACCTTGTTATCTACCAGTATGTTTAACTCTTCTTTACTTGGAAAGGAGACATGTACATTACTATTTGTGCCTAAAACAAACTTTGATTCAGCTATGGGATGAAGTTTTGATTTTCGATTTCCTTGATCTGGTCTTATGTACATCAAGGTATCATTTTCGATTTTTACATGTCGAGTGATTTCATAATTGCGACTTAAGTAAGCGCCCGTAAATTCTTTTTTCTCTCTGAATGATAAATCGACAATTTTCAGATTTAGTGTTTCTTCTTTTTCACTTTCTTGAACTTGCTTAAAAAAGGGTTCTAAAAATAGATTGGCTACTTTTAATGCTTCTCCTTCTGCATGCACTGTCGCATTGTTACTTAGTAGAATGAACGTCATACCTTGAGCTGGAAACCTTCCTATATAGGATCGATAACCAGCGTCTGAACCAGAATGCCATATTCTCTGTAGGCCATTGTATTCTTGCACAACTTGCCCTAAGGCATAAAAAGACTCTTCTCCATTGTTTAGTCTTCCTTTCGTATTCATTTTATTAAATATTTCTGCACTTCCTACCTTAGGCTTGTTAAAATTAATAGCCCATTTAGTAAAATCTTCTAGGGTTGTATAAATTCCAGAAGCGCCTATGTAAGAATAATTAGAGGGTGCGAATACAAATTCGGTATCGACTCCTATCTCATAGGATATGGCTTTGTTTTTTACGATTCTTTGATAATTATCCATTATGAATGACTTGTCCATTTTAAGCGGCCTAAAAATATTTTCAGTTATGTAGGAGCTAAAGGGTTTTCCACTTACTCTTTCAACAACCATGGCCAATAGGACAAAACCAGAGTTAGAATAGCTATAGGCTTCTCCAGGAATATTATTCAATTCTCGTTGGCTGAAAATAATTTCTTCCACCGTTTTTTGATTTATCATATCGTCGGCTATATACCCTTTCAACCCTAGTAACCGAAGATGGCTTCGAAGACCACTCGTGTTATTAGCCAATTGTCTCAATGTTATTGTAGTACCATAATCTGGTAGTTCAGGAACATATTTTCTAATATCATCATCCAGAGAAACTAACCCTTGCTCAACCATCAACATCAGCCCCAGCACAGTAAACTGTTTAGATACTGAACACAGCGTAAATACGGTGGAATCGGATACAGGAATGCCATATTCTAAACTGGCCATTCCATACCCTTTGGTAAAAATTGTTTCACCATCCTTGACAATCCCTATTGCCAAGCCCGGTGTTTCCAGATTATCGTACTTTTTAAAAATGGAATCTATCTTCTTCTTGGTTGCCTCTGATATAAGGGAACTTGACTCATTGTGAACTTGAGATGTGGCTTGCTGAACAGAATGACAGGAAAAAAACGCTGCCAGAATGATATAAAATAGGGAGATTGAATAATGTTTCATGATTCTTTTAATCTATAGGTGGTAAAAACTATTGTGGGTCAGGTAATAAAATACTGTTGCCCTTACGGCAAATTTTGTAGTTTAACAAATATGATTGTTATGAAATGAAACTGACTTCAGGCTTATAGAAAAGTTGTCCAGATATATATACTCGAACTAAAAAACCCTTGATTTCCTATACTTCCCAGGAGAAATCCCTGTAATTTTCTTGAAGGTTGTGTAAAAAGTTGATTTCGAATTAAAACCACTTTCATAACCTATAGAGTCTATTGTATAGTTATTCTGAGCATGTAATAATTGTATCGCTCTTTCAATTCTTAAATCGTTAATGTATGTTGAAAAGGATTTCCCCACTGTTTCATTCAGGTATTGAGATAAATTGTTTTTCGTGATGTTTAATTCTCCGGCAACGTCATCAAGGGTTAGGCTGGGGTTAAGAAACAGTTCTTTTTCTTTTATCAATACTATACCTTGCTGAATCTCTGTGACAATCTCTTGGTTAAGTTCCTTGTTTTGATATTTCTCCTTAGAAAAAAGTAATGTATCATTCCTTTTTATTTTAAAAATAACCAGTAGGATAACTAAATAGTGAATGAAGGTAAATGATAGCGCACCTACCAGATGAGATTTATAAGCTCCAATGATGTAAGCGCCCCAGACAAGCACTACGCCAAAGCATACACTTACAATCCAAATATCCATTCTCTGAAGTTTCTGGAAATCTGTAAGCCTTTTAATACTTGGTATTATCATCTGAATAGACAATATTATATATATAAGCCATTGAAAGTATATTCCTTTTATAACCCAATTGCTCCACGTACTAGGATGTTCCACAAATGGGAAAAATATTCCCAATAAGGTAATTCCTACCAAATAAGGTAACACATGGATAAGCCAATTCTGTTTTCTATTACTGGTAGAGGACTGTAGATATAGAAAAAGGAATGGACCGATTAATATACAGGCCGAAAGTCCAACTTGAATAAAAGCAGATGATAGCTGTGGGTAGAAATGAAAAAATACTGATTTTAAAATCCGAATACTCAACATCAATAGCAGCAATCCTAAAAAATAATTAGATCGATTTTTCTTTTCTGCTGTAAAGATAAAATACAATGAAATGAGTAAACCATTAAAAGCTCCTATTGCACTGAAAAAGAAAATAATCTGGTCTTCAAAATTCACTGAATAATAATTTTATTCTAAAGGTTGGTTATAATCGGTGGTGACGGCTCGATGACAAACGTCCTATCTGTAAGCCCATAATTATTAAGGTTGCTTAATATGCTTAGCCATTTCTTTTTCGATAAATTTAATATTTTCTTTAATTCCATCATCTTCCAATATACTTAATGAATGTTTATATCTATTAATGGCTTCTTGATATTGAATATTGTTCTAGTAGTAATAACCTAAGTTATTATTCATAGTAGTGTCAATCGGATAGGGTTTTATACTGTTATTGCTTGCTCCTTTTTTTCTCAAAAAGAATCTATTACAACCATTCCTGT